>JAHDSE010000007.1 GCA_018432955.1 Syntrophomonadaceae bacterium | reverse complement strand
GCACAGCTGTTTGCTTTTCTATTATCCCCGCGGGTATCTCTGCCTGTCTTCTTATGGTCTTCTCTGAAAATCCCCGCTCTTGTATTCTTTCTTTTTCTGCCGGGCGATAATATCTCTCTATTTCTTTTATTCTTTCTCTCACTCGCAGAACATTGAATTCGTGGCCCGGTGAATTCTTTGAACCAATTTTGGCAGCCGCTCCCTGATATTCTTGGCCCCTTATAATCAATTTCGGTGTTTCTTCGAATGCTCTTGTCCAGAGCTGCTTATGCAAAAACTTATTCAGTTGATAAGTAATAAAGTCCCTGGAAACAGCCAAGGAGCTTTCCTGAGCTTCCATGGCTTTAATCTGTAAATGAATGTTCAGGAGCAAGTCTTGAAAAGGTTCTTTATTAGCAGCAGCAAAATGGGGATTCTCCCTATATACAAGTGAAACAATACCCCAAATATTTTTTCTATACGGATTATATTTGTCGATTATCCCCCTGGAAAACTCGTCCAAAGGCCTTCTTTTCGCAGAATATCGGGGGCGCTGTTCCTTTAATAAGATCATAAATATATCCCCTATGCATCAGTAGAGCATCCTCTTATAATATACTTTTATTTTTTGGACATTACCTTTAATCCAGTATGTACAATTTCCAGGCTTTCAATAGCCAGTTCACTATGGTCTGCCTTCAGCTCCGGCCCTGTCCATTTAATCGGATAAGATGAAAAGAAATCCCATCGATAGCTTTCATTGCCGCTGCTGTCCAACATTATCACAGAGCCGTTTTTACGTTCTATTCTTCCTTCGGCAACACCTTCAAACCAGTTCCATAGTTCATCTGAATGCGTAAAACCATGTTTAAGGATAAGACTCGGGTATTTCCTTATTTTGACCAGATGGTGTTCATATTCGTTTACGCCACCCTCCCGGTATACCTCTACTTCAGTTTCAACCTCCAGGCCTCTTACTTCAGAAAAACCAGCAACCAGCAACCCATCAATCTCTACCTGGAATCGAAACACGGTAGCAGGATCTTTTCTGCCAGTCATCTTCTCACCTCTTAGAAAAAACATCAAACATGTTTTCCGGTTCATCGTTCAGCTTGCGATTGATATGAGAAATCTCTTCACACCACTTTCTTCTTTCGCGGTGCTCCATCTTCATTATTTCATCATGAGACCAGTGAAAATAGTAAGCTATAAAAGCTACTTCCTCATAAATCCGGTCAATAGAATAGGATACTATTCCACTGTCTCTTCTAAAAAATTCATTTCCACCTCGAATTCATGCTCACACTTGGGACATTTAACCCTTATATTCGGATTTTCCGTTTCATTGATACGCTGATAGAAATCCTGGAGATATGCCAGATCCACAGTAAAAAGATTCTCAATTATCTTGGTATTCATTGCCTTTAAATCACCTAGATTGGTAATTACGCGAGACAGAAGAATAATAGTCAGATAACCCGGATTCTGTTGTACCCGTTGATCGCGCATAGGCAATATCTCATCTGCAGCTGTAGCCAGACGCATTATTCCGGTTTTGTGCAAATTGCCCTTTTCGTCAACATATCCCCTTGGAAGCTCAAACTTAAACTCTGTTTGAAAAGCCATTCACCCAAATCCTCCATTCTTGTTCATTATGAAAAAAGAGGCCAAACGGAAGCATCATAAATAATACTTCCGTCTCCACCCCCTTGGCTGCCTTGATTATTGTGACCTCAAGAAGCCTTCATAGGCTAATTCCAGTGTTTCAATAGCTATTCCAGATTCAGCAGCGATGAAATCGGAAGCTTCATATTTGCATGGCCATGCCTCATAAAAAGTCCAGACAGCTTTCTCGGTTCCCTCTTCATCCAGGGCTTTGATAGTAACATCCTTGCGTTCGATGGCCCCTGCCAGGCCGGGTTCCCCCTTGAACCATTCCCAGATATCCACTGATTCTGTTATTCCTCGTTTAAGGATAATATTATTCTCCCTGGTTAAGCCAGGAAGTTTGAAGGCCATCCCAGCCTGGTCTCCACTGCGGTGTTCAATTACATCATAAGATACTCCAATGCCTCTAACTTCAGTAAAATGGGCTTCGGTAATCCCATCAATTTCAACTTCAAAGCGAAAACTCCTGTACGGATCATTGCGCTCAGCCATTATCTTCTCTCCCTTCACATTATATTTATTCTAATAAATATATTATAGGTTTTGCTGACTATATCCTTCTATGCGGTTTCTATAGAGGATATAAGAGCTATAAGCACTATCCTACTCGGCATCAGCAGTTTTCTGGGTAATTCTGAATATCACAAATTCTGCCGGTTTTACCGGCGCTACACCTATAACACAGATTAAACGACCATTGTCTATGTCATCCTGAGACATGGT
>JAHDSE010000041.1 GCA_018432955.1 Syntrophomonadaceae bacterium | reverse complement strand
TTCATCGTCACCCATGGATACCAAATAATTTGGTAGCATACGAGTTTTACCATAGCCTTCGGGAGCATTACCTATCTAAGTAGGAATAGCCAGGCCTGACGTATAACCACGTAATTTCTCCATAATACTTATCCCGGTTTCTATTCTGGTCTTAAAGTGTGAAGTCCCTTTAACTTCCTTGGCATGAAAAATATAATACGGTCTGATCCGGATTTTAAGCAGCTCATGGTTGAGTTTCTTCATTATATGCTCATTATCATTAATTCCCTTTAATAAAACAGCTTGATTACCAAGCAGAACACCGGCTTTCACCAGCTTGTCACAGGCCTCTTTGGCCTCTGGAGTTACTTCCATGGGTGAATTAAATTGGGTATTAATATATAAAGGCGCATGCTTTTCAAGGATTTCACATAAACTGTCAGTGATTCTCTGGGGCAGGGTTACCAGAGTTCTCGTTCCCAATCTTTTAATCTCAACATGTTCGATTTTATCCAGCTCGCCCAATAACCAATCAATAGTATTATCACTTAGCATTAAAGCATCTCCGCCGGTAATAAGAACATCCCGTATTTCTTCATTATCCCTTATATATGCAAGTGATTCTTCCATTTCCTGTCGGGTAACATGTCTATCCTTCTCGCCAAAATTTCGCCGTCTCTGGCAATGCCTGCAGTACATGGCACACTGGTTGGTAACATTTATTATCAAGCGATCAGGATAACGCCGGGTAATGGTTGAGGCGGGATTGGTTTGCGTTTCCGCCATAGGATCACTTGACCCGCTCTCATCAAAGGCCTCTCTTATATCAGGAACTGCCTGCATAAATACCGGTGAATTCCGATAATTACTGAAATCAATTAGACTCAAATAGTATGGAGAAATTGCCCAGCGAAATTGTTTCGACAGGATATTCAATTCCTCCATTTCCTGCTCATTGAATGAAATAAAATGCGCCAGAGTACCTGGGTCCGATATGCGGTTTTTCATTTGCCATCCCCAGTTATTCCAATCTTCGTTGGAGGCATTGAAATAATTCAATATCTTTTCTTTGTTAACCTGGCTGCGTTCATGCATCCTAAAACCAGTTTCAATCTCTTTTTCGCAATCCAAATACTCCTGAATAGTGGCCTTTAAAACTCTGGCTCTCTCCAATGCCAGCTCACGGTTGGACAGCTTTTTATCATTCATCAGTAAACCCTCCTTAATCCAATTTATAAAAATCAGTGCCAACAATAGAACGGTGGAGGGTTTTACTATTTTTCACATGGCATTAAATTATCAAACACCCTCCCTTAACACGCTTACGAGGTTAGCTGTCGGGTTAGGACTTAAGGGTAGCCCTTCAGTAATACTGATTCACCCCGAAATATGGTTCCCCCGCTCTCAATAATAAGATTAAGCGAATAAAAATACCTGAATAAGCACTTTCTATTATTATATCTTAAATATTTCTATATTCAAAACAAATTACTTTTTTTTCCATCTAATCACTAGATCTGATAAATAGTAAATGATAATCACAAAAAAGGCAGCCATTACCGTAGCATTTTCCAGACCTGCACCTATTAACATCCCTAAAATAGCGGTAATCCAAAGATTAGCTGCCACAGGCAAGCCTACTATTTTCTTGTCCCTTGTAATCCATATCATCCCGGAACCTATAAATCCCAGAGCTGAAATAACCTGTGCCGACAGCCTTCCTGGATCTCCCATCCAGGGAAAAGTGCTCAGCTTATAAAATTCCGTTGAGGTAATAGTAAGCAAAGCAGTTCCCATGCAGGCAATGGCAAAAACTATAGCGGTATGAAAAGTATCACTTCTTTTTCCAATTATAAATCCTATAAAGCCTGCAAGAATAATTCGAAAAAGAAATGTTTCCATTATAATACCCGATAATTCGGGGCTTCTTTAGTAATGGTAATATCATGCGGGTGGCTTTCACTTAAACCGGCATTACTTATATGGATAAAACTGGTTTTAGTTTTCATTTCTTCAATATTGCTGACTCCACAATAGCCCATACCAGCTTTTAAGCCCCCAACCAGCTGGAATATGGTTTCCGAAACATAACCCTTGTAAGGGACTCTGCCTTCAATACCTTCAGGGACCAGCTTCTGGGCATCCTCCTGGAAATAGCGATCACTACTGCCCTGAACCATAGCATCCAGTGACCCCATGCCCCGGTAGACTTTATAGCTTCGCCCCTGCAGTATCACAGTATCCCCAGGGCTTTCCTCTGTCCCGGCAAAAAGATTACCCAGCATTACCACGTCAGCCCCTGCCGCAATAGCCTTGGCAATATCCCCGGAGTACTTTATGCCTCCGTCTGCAATAATAGGTACCCCATATTTACTGGCAACTTCAGCACAATCAAATACGGCTGTAATCTGTGGTACACCTATCCCGGCCACAACCCTGGTGGTACATATTGAACCCGGGCCAATTCCCACCTTGATAGAATCTGCTCCTGCTTTAATAAGTTC
>JAHDSE010000046.1 GCA_018432955.1 Syntrophomonadaceae bacterium | reverse complement strand
GAGTGAAGGATATGACTGGCAGGCTGACAAATTAACCGCCGAAATTTCAATTCCAGTATGGTGCGAGTGAAGGAAAGCACCTAATACAGCACCTTTTATAATTGACTCATTTCAATTCCAGTATGGTGCGAGTGAAGGCAAATCAACTAACATCCTGCTATATGTGTGAAGTTATTTCAATTCCAGTATGGTGCGAGTGAAGGACGGTAGTTCCTCACCAATTCAGTGAGGTCATTTACCAATTTCAATTCCAGTATGGTGCGAGTGAAGGGAAATCCTTATCAAAGGTTACAAGCAATTAAATGTTATTTCAATTCCAGTATGGTGCGAGTGAAGGAAAATCCTTACCTGCTAAATAAACTGAATTAAATTCATTTCAATTCCAGTATGGTGCGAGTGAAGGCGCCGGCAGGTGGAAAGATAACAAACGTGACTGACGGATTTCAATTCCAGTATGGTGCGAGTGAAGGCAAGATACGACATGATTGAAGGTTTACTTGCAGTATTTCAATTCCAGTATGGTGCGAGTGAAGGAGTTTATGACATGCTCAACAGAATAGCTGTAAGCGGATTTCAATTCCAGTATGGTGCGAGTGAAGGTTGATCACATGGCAGCATGGGAACTACATTTCAATTCCAGTATGGTGCGAGTGAAGGTTCTATTAATGAAGCTGAAGCTGACTACAACTATGCAAATTTCAATTCCAGTATGGTGCGAGTGAAGGTTAAATTCTGGAATTATTTCTTCTATACATATACTATATTTCAATTCCAGTATGGTGCGAGTGAAGGGCTGGCGGATACAATTATTCGTGTACTTGATCTTTGATTTCAATTCCAGTATGGTGCGAGTGAAGGCTGACCACGATGATACAGCTTGGTAAGTATAAGGAATTTCAATTCCAGTATGGTGCGAGTGAAGGCGGAGAAAGGATTAATATTTCCGTAGGATTTACGGATTTCAATTCCAGTATGGTGCGAGTGAAGGTTCGACCTATTTTCATGCTGTTTTCGGCTGTTTTATTTCAATTCCAGTATGGTGCGAGTGAAGGCTAAGAAGAACGATATTGTCCCGAGAAGAGAACATATTTCAATTCCAGTATGGTGCGAGTGAAG
>JAHDSE010000003.1 GCA_018432955.1 Syntrophomonadaceae bacterium | reverse complement strand
TTCGCCAACTTTTACTTTGATGTAACCCTCTTCTCCTATATTACTTGTAGCTAAGGAGATATCTTCTTCATTTGCTACCAGCTTGTATTCAGCATAGATCTTACCTGCTGCATCTCCTGCACTCTCAGGTGCTATGCCTACGTTACCAGTGGAAACAAAGTCAGCTTCTATTACTTCTACCGGAGCTTCTTCTAAAGTTGCATCATCAGCTATCTTAATAGTGAAGACTTGCTCAGAAGCACTGTTCCACTTAATTGTAGCTGTAAATTCTTGGTTTTCCTGTGTTACTAGCGGCCACCACTGGAAGTGATCATCACCATCTTTGATGACTTCCCACTCATAATCATCTTTATCGCCAATCTTGATTTCTACAATGTCAGCAGGATTGTAGCCTTCATCTTCTGGCATGAAGATTTTTACGCCTACGCGGTTTCCTGCTGTTCTGCCTACACCTGCATCGGCATCATACCAAGGAATTTCTCCTGTAAAGGTGGCTATATAAGTATTATGGTCTTCAGCGACAATACCTTCGCCATAGGCTGTCATGCTGCCAAATACTTCTTCTACTACTGGAGCTGCTTCCACTGTCACTGCTACTGTCGCAGTCTTACCGTTATTAGATGTTGCTGTTATTGTTGCTGTTCCTTCAGCTACAGCAGTTACTAAACCAGTGTTACTTACCGTTGCTATTTCGGTATCACTTGTTGACCAAGTAACATTTTTATTAGTAGCATTATCAGGTTCAACTGTTGCTGATAGCTGTTGTGTTGCTCCAACTGTTAATTCTACTGATTTTGGAGTCACACTAATAGCACTTACATTTACTCTCGTTACACTACCAGCATCATCTCCGGTAATTTGTACACTGCCGCCTGCTCCTACGGTTGTATTCGTCGGTGCAACATTGGCTACCAGATTAATAGAAGCATTAACGGTCAGGGTTCCTGTGGTTCCGTTGTTGGTAATGGTTGTACCATCGGAACCGGCTTCAGCGCTAATATTAGTAACTTCTGCTCCTTCTTCCACTTCGATGGTCACCGGTGCACTGGTGGTGATGCTGCTTATATTTGCCCCGGCATTTACGGTTAAGGTCAGGTTCCCGCCGGCATCTTGAGTTACTGTTACCGCACCAGGACTTCCTATTATGGTTATCGTGGCTCCATCTGGGTCAGTAATGGTCAGCGTATTGCCGTCGGCTGATTCTGTCCAGCTGGCAGGGGCAACATTAGTCACGGTAACTGTTCCGCTGACAGCTACCCCATTATTAAATGAAGCATTGGGGGTGTCTACGCTTAAGTTACCTATAATTCTGTTGCCTGCATCCCCGCTCAGGACAGAGGTCCCACTTCCGCTGTGGTTAAATGTAAGATTACCTGTCAAGGTGTATGCTCCAAATTTCATGGTAAGAGAACGGGTAACAGTAGGGTTGGCAGTTATATTGGCTGTAAGGTTAATGGTAGTTATATTGCTGTTAGCTAATGCGGCAGTTAATTGCGCTTCTGTGCTGACATTGGCAGTACTTACAGTTGTTCCACCGCCTCCACCTCCGCCGGAGCTGCTGCCTCTTATGGTTTTGCCAGCAACTCTGGCGCTGAGCCCGCTCTTGATGGTAGGCTTGTTAATTGGTTCTGGTTCAATTTCTACTCCTGAGCTGTTAATGGTCAGGTCGGTTATTTTGCCTGAACCGGTTAATTTAAGACCTGAATCAGCTACCAGAGTTTGGATAATGCTATCCTTGGAAAGGACTATTCTTATTTTCCCATCCTTTTTGTCGACAAGTACTTTGTTTAGCTCAGATTGATTAATGGTAATGCTGTTCTCTCCGCCTCCATTAATATAGGTAGTCCCATTAACTTTGACGTTATTTAGCTCTGCATCTCCATCGCCAATTGCTTCGCTTATAGTGAGATCACCTGTTATTGTCGTGTTTTGCAGGATAACGTCACTTACACTGACAGTCACATCCCCTTCAATAGTATCTGTTCCGCTGGCTGGACCATAAGTGCCTGCTTCTTCAAAAATCCCGCTTGTTTCCGGTGGTGCGGGTACGGGTGCAGGTTCAGGTTCAATTTTGATTTCCTTTGCTTTATTGAGCACTACCACCGATTCGGCCCTGCTTATTAAATTTTGGGCTTTAAAAGTCTGGTCGGGGTAACCGTTCATAATTCCAGACGATACCGTTGAAGCGATAGCCTCCCGGGCCCAGGCTGGAATCGCGGCAGCATCCTTGAAGCTGCTCAATAACTCAGAATTAGCTGCTGAAGTGCTCGTCTTACTGAGCCGTGTAATTATAACAGCTACTTCCTGACGGCTGATCTTATTGTTTGGCTTTATTGTGCCGTCTTCATATCCTGATACATACCCGGCTGCATTGGCTATAGCTATCTGCTCTGCAAACCAGTCAGTGCTTTTCACATCGGTGAAACTACTGTTGGTTTTTTCCTCAAATCCAAAGGCCCTGTTCACCATAGTAAAAAATTCTGCCCGGCTTATGTTTTTATCTGGCTGGAAACTGCCATCTGGATAACCGCTGACAATATTCTGTTCGATTGCTTTTTCAATTTGACTCTGAGCCCAGTGTCCGCTAATGTCATTGGCCATTAAACTAGCATGAGCAGACAATGATGGAAAACAAAAGGCTCCAAGCAGGAATATAGCTAGTATGAGTAAACTAAAATGTTTCTTTTTGTCCAAAAATTATTCCCTCCCCTTTCAATTAATCAATTTGCTCCAATTCTTTAAAACTCTCACATCCTTTCCATATAATACTCAGGTTTGCCAGATGTCACATTATATGACTATTTCCGGCATAAAAACAGAAGCCTCATGCCAAGCAGTCACGGCTCCAACCCATTTTTATTAGCACAGCACCTTTTCTGCGCGTCACATTTGATGTCGTATTCTGGTATAAATATTGCCTTTTATTGTTTATAATAAAAGGTAAATATGACTGGTTATGAAACGCAAAACGTCTCTGAATGCTTACATAGAGCTATTCATTTTCCTGAAGGTCTTTTTTCAGCAAAATAATTAATTTTTCAGAACGCAAGATTCGTATGTCTACGTTATCAATATCAGTTCCGATAACTCCTTCCCATTTGCCATTATCCATCTGAAAGAATATACCTACCAGCGACTCTAAATCATACTTATCTACATTTATTCCAAATAATTTTCCTCCCCTCTGTTATGAATTTTTGATACCTCACTTCCGTATAAAATCATTAAAAATTACATATCATATTATTAACGATTCTTAATCTAATCCCGCGTACAGCGGACATTGAGCAAATGAAAATCATATTTTGCTTATTTTTTCTTGGTATGGTATTCCAAAATCAGTTATTTTAATGGTACCATAATAAATGAACTTTTCAATGTTTTCGACAAAAGCAATTTATTTATTTGACTTTGTGACAAGGTGCGACAAGGGGCCTATGACTAAATTCCCATTCATTTTAAAAGAAACCAGACTTCAACGCAGCATGAGCCAGTCCGATCTGGCTCGTTTGCTTGGTGTTGCCCGTTCAACTGTGTCAAGTTATGAGAACGGAAGCCGCAGTCCTGACAAGGAAACTCTTATCCGGATTGCCCACTGCTTGCAAGTAAGCGTTGATTATCTTCTGGGAAACGATAATTTGACCCGGAATTACTCCCAGAATTATTCAGGTATCCTTAATAATATTAACGACCTATTAATTTCATCTAAAATATCACAGGAAAACAAAAACGCCATTCTCAAAGAGGTAAAGGATTATTTTCGCTGGAAACTGCAACAGGCTGAACAAAATCAGACTTCCGAAAAAGAATAATTGCCTTGTCAGATTTTATGACACTAACTTCACCATTTTCTATTACTTTGTTAATCACCCCTTCCCATTTTTCGGCTTTAACCTGCCAAAAACAAGCTACAAAAGAATCAAGATCAAGAATATCTACCTTCATAAGCTTGGGCAACCTCCTCTCTGCAATAATTATATAAGGTCTTCACGACAACACGTTGTCATGAACCTATAAAAAAATATTGAAAATTACAGACAGGAGAGTATTGGTCTGTTCTATTGTTTTCATAGCATAGCTTATTTTAAAAACTCAGGCGTTTTCTTGAGCTTTTTTTCGGTAGATGTTCACTATTTTTAAACCTTCTTTTAATAGGTCTTTTCGTAAAGATTCTGGTTCAAGAACTTCAACCTGGTCACCCCATTGAAGAAGCCAGGTTTTAAGTTCTATTAGACCACAAACCTCAAATTTTAGAGTAACCGCTCCATTATCATCTTCTTCAATTATCTCCTGACTACGGTGATAACGAATATTCTTTACCCTCCGGGAAACTTCCGGTGAAAATTTTAATTTCACCTGGCATATCTCATCATTACAAAAGACCCCCCAGCTATCGCCTATGTGTTCATTTATGGAGAAGTCTTCAGGGTATTCGAATTTTTCCAGTTCATATAAATGGATATCCAGGACCTGATCTACCCTGAAGGTTCGATAATCATCGATATCAGGGACGCGTGCAATAAAATACCATACGCCGCGCTTGCAAACTATTCCTACAGGTTCTAATGTCCGATTGGAGACTTCCCCAAGATTGTTTTCATAGGTGACTCTTATTGGATGGCATTCAAGAACAGCTGTTATTATATGTCCAAGATAATTGCTGAATTTTTCAGGATAGTTAAGGGTATCACCAACGATATGTATTCGATCAGTAAGCATTGAAGCATTATTAGAGTTCTTCTTGAAAAAAGACTTTTCTAATTCTGTTCTTGCATTAAAAACAGCTTCTTCAAGTAAGGTATTTTGAAATAACAGCATACTAACGTAAACTGCAGTTGCGCTTTCGGCTCTTAATTTAGGAAGATAAATTTCAGTCAGACAGTATTTTTTGTGGCCGGTTAAAGGACGCTTAAGCCCTATAGACATCTCTTCAAGTTTTTGCAGGTCTCTTTCTATCATTCTTTTCAGGGCACTCTCGCTTTTTACCTGATATCCACAGCTTTCTATCAATTCAGTATATTTATTTTTAAGTTCTTTCATGGTAAGTCCATCATCAGGAATTGCATTATGTAAGTGGTGAAAAAGGTATAACAACCTTTCAGCCTGATTTGGACTTTTTGAATTCTTGCTTCCTTTTCTCAGGACAGCATTTATATCATCAAGTCCTAGTCTGTTTCCATTTTTCTTGATGAAAAACTCATTATTTGTATATATATCGGGATTATCCGTAAGTCCAGACAGAAGAGTATAAAGGGAATACTGGGTTAACTTAAATTTTTTCATCAATAATTCTTCTTCTACATCTTTATTATCTATCAAATATCGATAAATGTTATCCACCTTTGCCGTTATTTTTGCCATACGGTTATCCCAAACAGCCATATAATTCTCCTTTCTTACAATATAAAGCACACTACAACCCTCGGATTAAGATAAAATTCATTAGAACTGTAAGAATTCTTTTGTGTTATGCTTTCTCCCAAATTTGATATAGAATACCTGCTTAATTTTACTTCGCTAATGCACTTAGTAAATCCTTCCATAATAATGCATAAACCAGTTAAAAGATCTCCGGTTCCGAACGGGTGGTTACAGCTTGCCAGGAAAATCGGTATGGCACAGGGAGGGACAAGTGGGGGGCGGTTATTGCTTCTTGCGTTATAACGCAAGGCAATAACCGCCCCCCCACTTGCTTCTTGCTTCTACCAATGTGTTTTTACATATTCACTGTGATCAAGCCTGTTTTGGGCTTATTTCCCAATAGCGATTCGACCTCATTTGATTTCATAGGCTTATAAAAATAGTAGCCTTGTATGAATTTGCACCCTTTCTCTCTTAAATACATAAACTGCTCTCTTGTTTCAACACCTTCCGCCAGCACTTCAATTCCAAGATTATTAGCAATATTAATTATGCTTTTAATTATTGCCATGTCTTTCTGAGACCCAGAAGATATTCCACGAACAAAATCAATATCAATTTTCAGTAAGTCAATAGGAAATGACTTAAGCCGGGCAAATGATGAATAGCCTGTACCAAAATCATCTATGGATATTGAAATTCCAAGGTTCTTAACATCTTCAAGCTGTTGCAGAATAAAGCTGTCTTCATTAAAAGCAATGCTTTCGGTAATCTCAACCTGGATATTATCAGCATTCGTTCCTGTGTCGTTTAATATATTGCTGATCTTATTAACAATATCTATATCTTTCAATTGCTCTAATGACAGGTTTATAGACATAGATAAATTCTTGCAGAATATGTTTTGGAATACTGTCAGCTGTTCACATGCAGTTTTAAAAACCCATAATCCAATCGGCCTTATCATTCCTGTTTGTTCTGCCATGGGTATAAACATATTCGGGGAAACAGCCCCATATTCCTTATTATTCCAGCGCAAAAGTGCTTCAAATCCAATTATTTCTTGAGTATCTGCTTGTACCTGGGGCTGGTAATGCAATAACAATTCTTTGTTTTCAAGCGCTCTGTATAATTTGTTTGTCAATTCCATCTTTTTAATAGTGTCATTTTTAATATCTGAAGTACAATAAATAAACTGATTTTTTCCTTTGCTTTTAGCTATATACATCGCTATATCAGCATTCTTTATCAAATTTTCCGAATCTACTCCATCTTCAGGATATACCGCTACTCCAACACTGGCTGTAATGAAATACTCAATAACTTGAAGTGAGATGGAAGTTTTGAAGATGTCCATAATCCTGTCGGTTATTTTATGCAGCTCTTCCATATTATTTATACCGGGAACCATGATCAGGAATTCATCCCCGCTAAATCTGGCAATAACATCCTCTTTTCTTAAACCCGAAGAAAGGCGGCTTGCGATTATTCTTAGCACTTCATCACCAGTTGAATGTCCCATTGTGTCATTGATTGACTTAAATGAGTCCAGGTCAATAAATAAAACGCCTATCATGGATGCATTTCTTTTTGCTACATGGATTGATCTGTTCAGATTATCTATAAACCATTCCTTATTATGAAGTCCTGTCAAGGAATCATAATAAACCATCTGGAATAGTTTATTTTCGGATTTCTCAAGGCTCTTCCTTTGGCTATCTATTTTTTCAATATTGGCATTCATTTTCTTTTTATAAGAAGCTATAAGCATTATGATTAGCAGTACACCCAAGTAGGAAATAGTCGCCGGTAACGGTTCGCTTGACCCTTGGCGTATAACGAAACTCATTGAGGAGAATATGCTGGCAATATTTAGCAGAACGGCTGCAATAAATCCCGGCTTATTTTCCTTCAGCACCAGATAGATTGCAATGAGCATCTGCAACTGCGTTATAATACCTTTAATGGTAGCATCATCCAATCCACCATCTATGACCATGTTACCTAATGACATATTAATCTGTATGAATGCAAAAATCACATACAGAGTAACGCTGACAATAATGCGCATATAGCTGGCTTTTTTATCTACAGGTTCAGTAACAATAAAACCGTATTTTGTTATTGTGTGATATATTGCTACGATCGCAATATGACTATATTATCAATTTGTTATTCTTGCTCATACAACTTACTCTATTTCAATCTTACTCCAGGCTCCATAGCAGTTCATGTTGGTCAAGTTACAGTTGAAATTAAAGCCTGGACAGGTGGAGCGAGGACGAAAAAGAGAGGCACTAAATATGTTCTGTTCCCCTGGGTTGAGAGCTTACAGCCAGGAACATGCTTATCAGCACCAATAAAGAACCGAAGAGTTCCAGGGGACTAAAGATTTCTCCCAGTAACAAAAAGGCTAATAGTAAAGTGAAAACTGGTTCCAGGGTACTGATAAGAGTGGCTCGCGAAGCTCCAATTTTTTGGACGCCTTTTAAGAAAAGGACTACTGATAGTACAGTATTTAAAATGGCCATAGCAAAGCCTATGGTGAGTTGCTCCAAATTCAGGGAATATACAAAAGAAAAATCTCGATAAAGGACAGATAGTACGATGATCGCAATTAATGCGAAGGTATTGGTAAGGGTTAACGGAGAAATTCGAGATACATTCATTTGGGCTATGAGGCTATAGATAGTATAGCAAACACTGCACAGTATTATCAGCAGGAGTCCCCGTGGCGACAGGTTTATCGTCCCGCTGGTTAACCCGGTGATTAATACCACACCTGTTATAGCCAGCAAAAGTCCCAGGACCAGGTTTAAATTTAATTTTTCCTTAAAAAGGAGCAAGGCTGCAACGGCTACCAATATGGGGTGGCTGAAAAAAATCACTATGGCCAGGCCCGCAGAAAGATAGCAAAGGGCATAGAAAAACAGCAAGCCCTGGGTAATCATTAAGATGCCCTGGATTATTGCCAGGGGTGATTTATTGAGTATACTTTTCCCTTTTATCAACCTGAGGTATAAGGAAAGGATAATAAATGTAAAAATATAACGTATAAGCAGTATATTGTCCGGTTGCAGCCCGGCGGAATATGCAAATTTGGTCAGAATAGGCAAGGTGGCATACACGAGAGCCGATAAGCAAATATACATTGACCCCTTAACCTGATCGGATAAATTCTGTAGCATTTGTAACCCCTTATTCTATCGCGATTATAGACACACTGCCTTTAGTATAGCTAGAAAAGAGACAAATCAAGCAGGAAAGAAAAAGCCCAGATTTAGCCGTATTCCCGCTCTATCAACACCTCAAGGTGCCTGACATCAATAAAATCATCAACTAAAACAGCCTTTATTAAAGCCCTGTCTAGCTATGGTTTCTTTACTATGTGTTCAAGCAAAAATGAAAATGACCATTAAACGACTGACAGTTACAGCCTTTTCTTACTTGTATTTTTCGAACGTTCTGTTAGTGATTAATATTGCTTGCTCTCTTGTGGCAGTGCCTTTTGGA
>JAHDSE010000005.1 GCA_018432955.1 Syntrophomonadaceae bacterium | reverse complement strand
CTGTGTGCGAGCGTAGCGAGCCCGTGTCTAATAAAACTCCTACTACGGAGTTTGTTTCAAATGCGAAATTTAAGTAAATAGAATAGAAATGCTTGTTTAAGAATATTTATTAGAAGAATAAGCAATATAAGGGGTGAGCAGTATTTTAAGAGAGAAACGGTTTTTTTAATTCCAGGGCCCTGTTTTTTTTAAGTTTTTTTATTAGCATATCACTGCTGGGAAACTGTATGGAAAGACTTGAACGTAGAATGTATGGGGCTAAAGACGGGGTTTATATGGCAGGGGAAGATTGTAGCGGTCTCCTTCCGGATGAGGTGCGTTCAACAATTGAAGAAATGGCTCTAAAATATCAAAAGCTTCCCCGCGAACCTGCTATAGATAAAGAAAATGGGGAAATAATTCCTGAAGAAAGCGGTTATATCATTGATGTTGAACGTAGTATCAGCAGGGTATTCGATGCCTCCAAGAATGAAAAGCTAAAAATATCGAAAATTACCATCAGGCCGGAATACAGCAGTTCAGACCTAAAAGCAGCGAAGAAAAGTCTGGCTTATTATGAAAGCTGGATCAGTGGTAGACAGGAACGTCTTGTAAATATTAATCTGGCCGCTGCTGCCATAAACAACACGCTCTTGTGGCCGGATAAAAGTTTTTCATTTAATGAAGTTGTGGGCCCCAGGACTCCTGAAAGGGGCTATTTACCGGCTCCGGTAATATTGCTGGGGGGGAATGGCCTGGATTATGGAGGGGGGATTTGTCAGGTCGCCAGTACACTGTATAACGCTGCCGAGCAGGCAGGATTGGAAATCATTGAACATCACTCACACAGCAAGCCTGTATATTATGTTCCTGAGGGAAAAGATGCCACTGTAAATTACGATGACCTTGATTTAAAATTCTCCAATAATATGCAAGGGCCGCTGATTATTAAATCCGCTGTCAACGGAAGCAGAATATGGGTTGAGATAATGGGTGAGGAGGAAAAATCAGAATGAGAATATATTTCTTTTCCAGGAAAAGCCTCATGGTAACGGGGGTTTTAAGTTTTTTTATTTTGGGATTCCTGTGTTTTTCATTTTGCTATGCAAATAAAAGTATCCAGGTTTCACATAACAAAGAGGCTGTTTATCAAGGAAACAGCGGTAAAAAGGCGGTTGCTATTACGGTCAATGTTGATTGGGGAGAAGAATACATCCCGGCTATGTTGGATTCTTTTGCCAAATATGATGCCAGGGTCAGTTTTTTTGTAACCGGAAAGTGGGCGGAAAAAAATCCCGAGCTATTAAAACAAATGGATAAAGAAGGACACAGCATTCAGAATCACGGATATAAACATCTCCATTTTAATAATTTATCGGCTGCTGATGCCAGCCAACAGATTAAACAGGCGGAAGATGTGATTCACAAGACTATTGGGAAAAAAAGCAAATTTTTTGCCTCGCCTTACGGAGAAAAGAATCAGAATCTAATTAATGTGGTAGCAGATTTAAACTATGAGCTGATTATGTGGAGTGTTGATACTATTGACTGGCAGAGGCCTGAACCCCAGGTCATTGTAGATAGAGTGCTGAATAAAGTTCATAATGACGCTATTATTCTTATGCATCCTACCGAGCCAACTGTAAAGGCTTTACCGGAGCTGCTGCAAGGACTTGATGGAGAAGGATATAAAATGGTGACCATTGATGAAATACTCGTGAAGAATGTTGAAGGAGAAGGCAATGAAGCCAGGACTTAAATGTTTTCTGAAGCTGATTTTGACAACATTGGTGTTTTTCCTATGGACCAGCCCTGTTTATGCTCTTCCTTATATTAGTTCTCAATATTACTGTTTGCTGGATAATGATAGTGGGCAGGTATTACTTTCACACAATGCAGATGCCAAAAGGCAAGTTGCCAGTACGACCAAAATGATGACTGCCATCCTGGCAGTAGAATATGCAGACCTTGATGAAAAGGCTGTTGTCAGTAATTATGCTGACAAGACTCCTGAATATACGATTGGCTTGCACAGCGGGCAGGAAATTTTGATTGAAGAGCTGCTCAAAGTGAGTCTTGTTCGTTCGGCCAATGATGCGGCAGTAGTTCTGGCAGAGCATGTAGCCGGTGATGAGAAGCTGTTTGCTCATCTCATGTCTCTGAAAGCTTTTTCAATTGGAGCAATGAATACCCATTTTGCCAATGCCTCAGGTTTGCCGGATAATGACAACTACAGTACAGCCTATGACCTGGGAATAATAGCTCAATGCCTTCTCAGGCACGATTATCTTAGTACTATAGTTGGCACCCAAAAGTGTGAATTTCAGCATCCTTCCTATGCACAAGCCCTGACTATTACAAATACCAATAAATTGCTGGGCAGCTATCAGGGGGCCAATGGTATAAAAACCGGAACAACTGATGCAGCCGGCAAGTGCCTGGTGGCTTCAGCGAACAGACAAAATCGTCAGCTAATAGCCATAGCTTTGAGAGCCAATGACAGAGTCGGAGACTGTATGCGTCTTCTGGATTATGGATTTGATACCAGGCTAAAGAAAGTAATTGACAGTACAGTTCCTTTTAAGCAACTGAAGCTGGCAAATGGCAGGCAAGCATATACTGATATTTATCCGGCTGAAGATCTTTATTTGTGGCAGGCGGAAGGCAAGCCGAATATAGAAAAGGCAGTTATTATTGATTATTCTCCCGTGGCACCGATAGAGAAAGGGGAAAAGCTGGGTGAACTCAAAGTATATACAGATGACAAGCTTATTAAAAATATTGACCTGATCTGCAGGCAAAGTATTGAGAAGGAAAATCTGTTACTCAGGAAGTTTTTCTAGAAATATATCGTTATTTAAAGGATTCTTTCCCTTCGGCAAGAATAGATTTACTATGTTTTTATTGGAGGTATTTAATGTGATAAATTGCTGGAACTTGGAAAGTAAAGCAAAACTGGTGGTAGAAGAAATCCCTTATCTGAAATCAGCTGCAATCGGTGTCTATATTAGAGTGGGCTCCAGAAATGAAAACACTGATATTGCGGGTGCCAGTCATTTCATAGAACATATGCTGTTCAAGGGAACACAAAAGCGCTCTGCCCGTGAAATAGCAGAAAGCTTTGAGTCAATCGGAGGACAGTTAAATGCTTTTACATCCAAAGAATACACCTGTGTTTATGCCCGCACCCTTGATGAAAATATCTACATGGCAATAGATATTTTATTTGATATGCTGTTCAATTCACAGTTTCGTGTGCGTGATGTTACTACAGAGAAAGAAGTTGTGATTGAAGAGATAAATATGTATGAAGATACACCTGATGACCTGATACATGATGTCTTTGCCAGGAGCTTGTGGGAAGGGCACCCTATGGGTTCACCCATTCTCGGCACCCTGGAATCCGTATCCAGCTTCAGTTCACAAGATATTTATGATTTTTACAAATCGCGATATATACCTGCAAATATGGTTATTTCTGTGGCTGGTAATGTGGAAAGTTCAAAGATTAAAGATACTATTGAAAAATATCTGGACAACCATGGGAGAGGAGAATCCGAATGCGGTAATTTCGAGCCGTCAGCCAATAAAACCTTTATTAAGCTGCTGGATAAAAAAACCGAGCAGGTACAGATTTGTCTGGGGGTACCGGGAATATCTTATCATGACCCGCACAGGTATACCCAGAATGTGATGAATAGTATCCTGGGCGGGGGGATGAGTTCCAGGCTTTTTCAAACTATTCGCGAAGAGCATGGACTTGCCTATTCCATATATTCCTATCCTTCCAATTATTCTGATACGGGTTCATATTCCATACATATAGGAACCGGGGCTGCCAAGATAAGCAAGTTTTTTGAAGTCCTGTATATTGAACTGAATAAGTTCATTAATGAAGGTGTAAGCCAGGAAGAGGTATTGAGGACTCAGCAGCTGATTAAAGCCAGTATGTATATGAGCCTGGAAAGCGTAATGAACCGTATGAGCAGGATGGGCAAATCATTGTTGATGTATGATAAAATTCTCCCAATTGAAAAGGTAATAGACAAAGTGCTGGCGATTGACTCTGAGATGGTAATGGAATTTTCTTCAGGTATTTTAAAGAACGAATTATTTTCTCTGGCTGCCATAGGCTCCGGCGAAGTCCTTTCTGTGGTTGAGAACGAATACAGAAAATGGTGGTCATAGAAAACTATTCTTTGCGCACAAGAAACAGAATGTGAAACAAGGAGAATTTTTTGACACGGGCTCGCTATGCTCGCACACAGATCCTGCGGACGCAGATTAACACGGAGTCTTTTTAGTATTTTTAATTTGGTGGACGTCAAAAATTTAGTTAATAGTTTAATGAAATACTCAGCTTCCATTAATGTTTTGTTCAGGATAACGGAAGCTATAGCTTCCGTTATCCTGAAAATCTAAATAAAAGCAATTTATTAACTATCAGTTCAG
>JAHDSE010000134.1 GCA_018432955.1 Syntrophomonadaceae bacterium | reverse complement strand
TTTCCTGTTGCCTTTTTCTAGGAGCCAATTTTTTCTTTTGCTTATTTTAGCTATGTGAAGTTGTCAAAGAGCTTTGTCTGTTGGTTTTTCCAACTTATCCCTATTTAGCTGTTGAGTTTCCGAGGTACTACATAAAGCAATACAAATTCCATAACTACTCACTCCTTATTTGCTGAATCATGTATTAATTCTATCCTGCGGGATGCCAGAAAATCCCCGCAAAACTGTGGCAAAATTGAGGCAAAATGATTTTTTGACTGCTTTATTCATTTTCTTCGGGTTAAAATAGCTTAAGAGGTGAAATAATTTCTATGGATAAAAAGCTGATTTATATAGCTGATGATGAAATTAATATATGTAATATAATTAAATCCTTCCTGGTTAAAGAAGGTTTTCAGGTGGAGGCTTTTTATGATGGCCGTTCTGTTATTGAAGCCTTTAACGCCCGGCCGGCAGATATGCTGATACTGGATATTATGATGCCGGAAATGGATGGATATTCTATTTGCTCATTGCTGCGCCACAAGAGTACTGTACCTATCATAATTGTTTCCGCCAAAGACACTGAAACCGACAGGATAGCCGGCCTTACACTGGGAAGTGATGATTACCTGACCAAACCCTTCAGCCCCATGGAACTTGTAGCCCGGGTAAAAAGTATTTTTAGAAGGATTGAACTGGATAAAAATAATGATGAAAGCAGGTCAATTATTAAAATTTCTGATATCTCCATAAATTACGACAGCAAACAAGCTGAGCTGGACGGCAAAAACATCGGACTTAGCGGAATGGAATTTTCCTTGCTTTATTACCTTGCCAGGCATAAAAACCGGGCAGTAAGCCGCAGTGAACTTCTGGACAAGGTCTGGGGATTTAGAAACGATGAAGTGGAAACCCGGGCAACTGACGACATGATAAAAAGAATTCGCAAAAAGCTGGCTGAAGCCGGTTCCAGCCTGAAAATTGAAACCGTATGGGGGTTCGGTTTCAGAATAGAGGATAAGGAATAAACATATGAAAAAGAATACTATTAAATGGAAAATATTAAAGTATAATCTCATCGTAATCATTATGCTGGTAGTATCAACGACCATAATATTTAACATTGCCGTCCGCATATATATTGAAAGAGATATTATGGGACAATTGAGCAGAATCGCCTTGCAAACTGAAGATACCGCGTTACGAAAAAGGCCGGACTTTTTTCCTCCCCCCCGAGAACTGCCGCCTCATCCAGAAGCGGAAAACGAAAATGAGCTGATCCGCTATTATTGGACCCTTGACCGTTCACTGAGGGAACCGCTTTCGGTCTTAAACGCCGATTATATACTCCTGGATAAAGAACAGAATATTATTACGCCTTTCCCCGAAGAGTTTTTTCTCTCTTCCAGTGAAATACTGGAACAAATAAGCACTGAGATCAATGCTTTGAAAAAAACTCCTCAAGAGGAAAGCTATGTGAATTTTAATTTGTCCGGAACCAAGTATATTGCCATGATTAAGCCCGTTGCGCAAAAAAATTCCTTTGGTTTAGGTTGGATAATCATATACTCCAGTCTGGAAAAAATCAATCAGCTGCAACTGGGAATAAATATCATTTTATTGATTATTCTCATTCTCTCAGCACTGGTTATTGTAGTATTCGCTTCAGAGGTATCCAAAAAAATATCCGCCCCTTTTTCCTCTCTAAACGAGCATATCAGAGCTATTGCCGAAAGAAAGTTTGGTAATAAGATTCATATGCCGGTAGATGATGAACTGCAGGAATTTGTGAACAATATAAATATCATGTCCGAAAAACTGGAAACGCACGATAAGGCGCAAAAGACTTTCCTGCAGAATATATCCCATGAATTCAGGACTCCCCTGATGTCTATTCAGAGCTACGCTGAAGGCATAAAGTATAAAGTGGTGGATAACAATACCGCAGTTGATATTATTGTCGATGAATCCAAACGAATGAGCACCCTGGTGGAAGATTTGCTCTACCTGTCACGCCTGGATACCATTGAAGAAAACTATAATTTCAATGATTTGGATTTCAGCGAATTAATAAAAAGCTGTATTGAACGTATGAATGGAATCGCCATTAAAAATAATATAAAAATCAGCATTGCTGAGCTGGAAGAAAATATGGAAGTATATGCTGATGAAGAAAAACTTTCCCGGGCAATCACCAACATACTCAATAATTGCATTAAATACGCAGACAGTACTGTTGCAGTCACAGCAAAACTTATAGACAACAAACACTTGGAACTTATTATTTCCGATGATGGTCCGGGCTTTGAACATGATGACCTGAATAATATTTTCCAAAGGTTCTATAAAGGGAAGAAAGGCAATTTTGGGCTTGGCCTGGCCATCAGCAAAAATGTTATAGAAAAGCATAATGGAAGAATAAGTGCGGAAAACTCTCCCTCAGGTGCCCTGTTCAGAGTTAAGCTGCCCGTAAACCAGGTTTAAATGCACTCTATTATGGGTTTCAATTGCTTTCATTTTTAACTCTCAGTAATTAAGCAAAGCTTATTCTGCATTCTGCTATTCTTAAGTTTTAGCTGGCTAAAATAATTATATGCATAGCAGAACAATCACTAATATCAAGCCTGTTAATTGACCTTTCTTACCCTCTCCCGTTATAAATCTTTAAAAAAATTAAAAACCGGGCTTTTCCTTACCCGGTCAGCACTTTCATCTTATATAAGTTTTGCAGTTGTTATGGCTTCGGCTGGCCTATTGGTCCCTTACCCTGGCCTTTTCCTGCTCCCTTGCCTGCACCTTTTGATTTTCTCTTACTACCTGGATCGGGACAATTTCTATTTTCCATTATTTAAAAACTCCTCTATTGATTATTTGCTTTCTGCTTATAGTATTGTCTTAATTGTCCAGCATATTCATTACTTTATTTACCATTGCTGTTCTTCTATGGTCAGTTCATGATAATGGTCGCCTAATCAGGTGCACCAAATAGAATAAAGAGAGAACAGTCTACACCCGCGTCAGAGCCGCTGCTATTGGTGATATTAATGTTCTCAAATATTATTCGCAGCTTGTAAGCGTTTTCTTCAAGATCAAAAGTCATGGTTTCAGGCGAGAGAGCCTTTTTATGAGCATTTTCTATTTCGGAAAGCGTTTTTGTAAACTCATAAAGACCAGTCCCTACAAGTTCTACTCCATCAGAATCTTTTACCGACACCTGTACCTCCTGAGGCGATACACGCTCAAATACCATTTGATATTTTATGCCCTGCAATTCAAAATCAAATGGCTGAGCATCCTTATCCATGGTCCTGTATAAATTGGTGTGAAAACAGATATCATAACCGCTGATATTAAACGGTTTATCCATATCGATGTGAGCAAAGAAGTACCTGGAATTATTATCCGTATAGGCCGGTTCAAAGCCCAGAACATTTTCCATCTCTTTATTGGTCTTAAAATCGTCGGGCAACCATTTTACATACTTAATATAACTGCGATTCTCCAGGTAAGATAAAATGCTGGTGGACTCAATTCTTAAATTCTTGGAGACTTCAGCCCTGGGTTTGATTTCGCCATTGACCAATATACCCTCTGTCGTGAGCATACTCTCCAGCCGTGTGATCTGGCTGACCCGTGATACAGTAAAAGCATCTACCGGAGGAATAACCGAAAAGATCGCAAAAAAAGCTGCCAGCAAGGCAATAATACCGTTTTTGGATATCGGTTTGAGACTAAGAAATATTCCGCAAATGATGGAAAAGACTCCAAAAAGGGCGACATAATAGCGGGACTCCGTGATGCCGTAAGCATCCAGACGTATGCCAACCGAAATAAGCTGCATAATTACAACCGGAATAAGAACTTTAGGAAAAATCATACAATAAGATCTGGCAAAACGATTATCCAGCCGGCTGGAAAGTATAAATAAAATGAGGCCTGCAGCAGAATATGCCAAAACCATCGCTCCCAGCTGTCCTGAAGGCCAGGTCAAAGTCACCAAAATTTTAACAAAGTAAACAGCGAGCACCAATGTATAAGCTGCCAGAAGTGGGATGGCAATATATGAGATAAGAATTTCCAGGAACCTGGGGTATTGAGCCGCATATTCTGCGTATTGAAGTTCGCCGGCATCCTGTGAATTAAAGCGTGGCAAGAGAGATAGATAGTAAATGCACGCAAAAAGAACCCATATGATGGTCATCATATATGCATAGGCATCATCATTTACCGCAAAAAGCAGTATATCTATTGTCCCAATAATGCTCGCACAGCCAGCAGTAAGAACACCCGAGTATAATACCGATGTAAATACCGATTTGAAATGGCTAAGAGCAACGGCATTGAAATCATATTTGCCCCTGTATGACGGCACATACAAAAAAACGCAGAACATGGCAAAAACAGCTACCAGGGTCCGTATCGCAATCTCGAAACTAATATCTGCAGCAGGCAGTAATATAAGGTAATACCCTACCGCAAGTAATGCAGATAATGTGTAAACAAATACCCGTAATCTTGATAAGCGTTCAAAGCGTTCACAGCTGAACTGGGCGGCAATTCCAAGAAAAGCGCCTAATAAAAAGGTGAACATCAGTTTCTGTATTATCAAGTCAGGCTCTTTGTCCAGGTAAATCATATAAGAGATCAATACTGCAGCACAGCCAAGACAGGCAACTGTCAGCGGAAAGCGGGAAACAGCAACAGAGAGGCCACGAATAATGCTTATTATCAGTCCAATTAAGCGATTCATTTACATCTCCCCTAAACTAATACAGTTCTTATGCACTTATCTTACGACTCCACGAAGCTCCGGTCAAATTTTGCTAACAGCGGTTTAATCAGGTAATTTATCCAGCAATCCTCTGGCATTTTCATATGCCCGGGTTTAATAACTCTAATCTAAATTCAATAAAGTTTAATTACCCGCCTTTATGAAATTCCTGATATTTGATATGATGTATCTGCATATTTTTCAGTATTCATCCATAGACTATTTTCCTTAATTGAAAAAACATGGAGGGTTATTTATTATGAGAAGCCTGTCCAAATTAGCCGAATCCTTTACTGAATCCGTAATTCGCGAAATGGCAAGATTATGTCAATCTGTGGGAGGGTATAACCTGTCCCAGGGATTTCCTGATTTTGAAAGTCCGCAAGAAATAAAAGATGCAGCTATAGCCGCAATTAATAATGAACACAATCAGTATTCCGTAACCTATGGCGAGCCGGAACTTCGTGAAGCCATTAGTAAAAAAGCCTGGACTTACAACAGTATTAAATGTAATCCCCAAACCGATATAACCGTATGTTGTGGGGCTACTGAAGCCATGATTAGTGCGCTCATGGCAATCATTAACCCCGGAGATGAAATCATCGTATTCGAACCATTTTATGAGAATTATGGACCCGATAGTATACTCTCAGGAGCAACCCTGCGGTATGTAACCTTACATACCCCTGATTGGTCATATTCGCCGGATGAACTCGCCGATGCTTTTAATGAAAAAACCAAGGCAATTATTATCAACACACCACATAACCCCACTGGTAAGGTTTTTTCCAGAAAAGAGATGGAGGAAATAGCTCAATTGTGCATAAAATGGGATTGCTATGCCATAACAGATGAAATCTATGAGCACATCCTCTATGATAATTGCCGGCATATTTCGATGGCTTCGATACCCGGAATGAACAAGCGTACAATTACTATTAATTCAATTTCCAAAACCTATGCAGTAACCGGTTGGCGGGTCGGCTGGGCTATTGCCGATAAGCCTGTTTCCCAGAGCATTCGTAAAGTACACGATTTTCTTACTGTAGGAGCCCCCAATCCTTTTCAACATGCTGCAGCATCCGCATTGTTATTCGCTGATGACTACTATATTAATTTACAGATACACTATGCACAATTAAGGGAAACCCTTTTTGCCACACTGCAAAAGGCTGGCTTCAAACCTCACTTACCCCAGGGAGCATATTATATTTTTGCCGATATGGCTGATTTAATGAAAAAAATCGATGTGCAAGACGATGTTTCTTTCAGTCGTAAACTTATTGATATAACAGGTGTAGCAACAGTACCAGGTTCTTCTTTTTATAATGATCCTTCTAGCGGAAAAAGCAAAATTCGATTTTGTTTCTGCAAAAAACTTGAGACCTTGCAGGTAGTTGACATTGCCTTGAATAAACTCAATGCTAATAGTTGACAAAGGTCAGATATTGAATGGCAACGAATCGAAAAACAGGGGCCTTTTTTCCTGTCAATAACCCTGGAACCGGCCTGTGTCTGTCATTCTGCCATCTTATAACCGCACGTTATAATAACAGCATAGAGATCGCTAAACATTCAGGTGGCTCATTCTTCTACTACGATTTAATCTCCAGGAAGAATAAAACGCTGTATCAAAAACAACACCATTGATAAAGCAGGTTCAGACAATAGATATTGTATAGATATTGTATTTTTTTTGTTTAAGAGTTTAAACTAGAGGAGATGGTAATAATCGAAAAATCCATGTCAAAAAAGTCTGTTCTTATCGCTATAGCTATCGCATCTTTTCTGCCGCCCTTTATGATATCGGCTGCTAATATAGCATTACCAGCCATACAGCAGGAGTTTCATATTGATGCAGTTATTCTCAGCTGGATAGTTACTTCTTATCTGTTATCTTCAGCAATATTTCTGGTGCCTTCCGGGAAAATAGCTGATATTTGGGGACGCAAACGACTGTTTATAATCGGAATCATTGATTTCACACTATCCTCATTATTGATAGCTTTTGTCCCTTCAGTAACATGGCTTATAATACTGCGTGCAATTCAAGGAGTTGGTGGCGCTATACTGACAACTACCGGTGTTGCCATTCTCACTTCAGTTATCCCTTTACATCAAAGAGGCATGGCACTCGGCATCAACGTTTCCATGATATATATCGGGCTGGCCGCCGGTCCAACAATAGGTGGCCTCTTGACCTCATCCATAGGCTGGAGAAGTATTTTCTACCTCTCGGTACCGATAGGCTTGCTGGCTATGCTCCTTACCCTGCTATATATTAAAGGGGAATGGGCTGATGCCAAAGGCGAAACACTTGATGTACCGGGGAGTCTAATTTATGCATGCACCATAATTGCCATAACCTATGGTTTTACGCAGTTAGCGCAGATCAGTGGAATATGCTGCCTATTGGCTGCTGGTGGCGGACTTTATGTATTTGTTAAACGACAGCTTGCAGTTGAATTTCCGGTGTTTAATGTGAGGCTGTTTCAGAATAATCGTGTTTTTTCATTTTCCAATATAGCTGCTCTTATTAATTATGGAGCAACTGCAGGTATAAGTTTCCTTATGAGCCTTTACCTGCAATACATTAAAGGAATGAGTCCCGAAGCTGCCGGCTTATTATTGATAGTGCAGCCAATAATAATGGCAGTACTCGCCCCAGTAGCCGGGAGATTATCAGATAAGAAAGAGCCTGCTCTCATTGCTTCCATAGGAATGGCACTAACGACCCTGGGCCTTTTAATGCTGGTATTTTTGGGAAACAACACTCCTATTCCCTATATAATCGGCGCTCTGGCAGTCCTGGGTTCAGGTTTTGCTCTGTTTGGCTCGCCCAATACCAATGCCATCATGAGTTCAGTTGCCCCCCAGTATTATGGTATTGCTTCTGGTTCAGTGGCAACCATGCGCTTACTGGGCCAGAATATCAGTCTGGCAATGGCTACCCTTATGATAACTCTCTTCGTAGGAAAAACTCAGATTTCACCCGCAACATATGATGCATTTCTAAAAAGTGCTACCACTACTTTTGGCATTTTTGCCCTCTTATGTGCAGTCGGCATCTACTTTTCGTATTCCCGGGGAAAGTTAAGAAGCGAAGGGTAAGGAATGTCGTTATATCGGTGTTTCCTTTGAACATCCCGAGGTTTTATAAAAATAAGTGGCTTGGTGGAGTTTTTAGCGGAAAATGTTCAGTGTAGATACTTTTTTCCATTGAATCATAAAGGAAACATACCACATGAAAATATGCTTGATATAAACCTGAATTCTTTTATAACTCTCGTAATTACAATAGAGCGAGTGATATTGGGCAGCCGTCACCACCCCATTTTTTTCCAGTCTTTAGCTAATATTCCTGCAGAAAAATGCATTTATAGCACAAGTGGTTTGCCGGGGAATATTGGAAAACTATCAAGGCTTTTGTATTTTGCTTGGCCATTGCTGACTCTGTCAAATTCCTTTTCCACCTCGGTGAAGGCCTCAACCAGGATCGGATCAAACTGAGTGCCGCTGCCGTCCACAATAATTTCCAGCACTTGCTCCCGCGGCATAGCTGACTTATAGCAACGTTCGGAACGCAGAGCATCGTATACATCAACAACAGCCATAATACGAGCAGGAAGCGGAATCTTTTCTCCAGCCAATCCATCCGGATACCCCTTGCCATCCCAGCGTTCATGATGGTGCCTGGCTATGGCGATACCCATTTTAATCAAAGCATTGTTGGGATATTTCTCATATACTGATTCCAGGGTTTTTGCACCCAGGATGGTGTGGGTTTTCATTATCTCAAATTCTTCAGCAGTTAGTCTGGCGGGCTTTAATAGTATCTGGTCAGGAATACCTACCTTGCCGACGTCATGAAGAGAACAGGCATAAAAGAGGTTCTTGGAAAACTCAGGACTAACTGTGTCCTGGTAAACACTGGATCGAGCAAGCTGCATGGCCAGAATTCTGACAAAAGCCTGCACCCGTTCCAGGTGGTCGCCGGTTTCATCATCCCGCGATTCAGCCAGTTTTGCCAGAGCTACAATAGTAGCCAGTTGAGAATCGCTGATTTCCTTGACCTTCTGTTGCACCATTTCCTGCAAATGACGGTTATATTTCTCCATTTTTACCTGCAGCCGCCGGATCTTAAGATGCGTTGAAACCCGAGCCAGGACTTCTTCAAATTGGAAAGGCTTATTAACATAATCCACCCCTCCTATAGAAAAAGCCCGCATTTTATCCAGGGGTTCATTGTGAGCGCTGATAAAAATGACTGGTATATCTTTCAGCTTATCACTGCCCTTTAATTTTTCGCAGACATCATACCCATTTATATCAGGCATAGTAATATCCAATAGAATTAAATCGGGCGGATTTTGTGCTGCCGCTTTGAGAGCCATATCTCCACAGGGGAAGGCAAAAACCCGGTAACCCCGACTACGCAGTAAATCCTCCAACAATTTCAGGTTGGCTATGGTATCATCAACGACCATAATACGAGGGATATCTTGATTACTGTTCAGCATTAATATGACCTCCGGTCTCTTAAAGCTAATCGAGCGGTTTTTCACTATTGCCCAATAGTTTTATAATAGCCGCATAATCGTAGTTTTCTGCCAGGATTCGCAGATAATCAGCCAGACCTTTTTCCAGCAAAGCGACTTCCTCTATTAAAAAACTCAAGCTCTGCATATCTCCACTTTCTACTGCTTCCAATAAAGCCTTCATCTGCGAAGTGGGAATATTTTTTAAATCCTGCCTGAGTCCTGGGAGTAATTCGCCCTTTTCTTGCAGGCTGCTTGCTTCAAAAAGATCCTCTTCAATATCATAGATATAATCTATATCGCAAAGATTATGGATATTCTCCAGTAACTCGCTTTCACGAAAGGGTTTGCGCAGGAAGGCATCGGCACCAAGCTCGATAGCCCGCTCGCCCTTACCGTCCATAACACTGGCAGATAAAGCTATAATCACTGGATAACTTCCATCCTGCATTGCTCTGATCTGATTAATTGCAGTATAGCCATCCATTTTGGGCATTATCAAATCCATAAGTATAATATCAGGATGCCAGGCCTCATATTTCCGTATAGCATCTTCGCCATCCACAGCTTCCTGCACTATAAATCCGATCCTGCTTAGCATCTGCCGCAGAAAATCCCGGTTGGTATCACGGTCATCTACCACCAGTACTTTCCAATTCCTGCAGGTGCTGTCGATAGCTTGGACTCTGCTTTCCTGATGACTGATATGCTGCTGGTACTGTTCATTACTTATAACCCGGCACTTAAAAGTGAAACTGAAGAGACTGCCAACACCTGGCTGACTGCAAAGCAAAACCAGATCCCCACCCAATAACCGAGCAAATTTACGGCTTATAGCCAATCCCAGCCCGGTACCTGTCCCCTGGCTTTGTCCCTCCTCTGCCTGCACAAAAGCTCCGAATATGGACTTAGCTCCTGATTCCGCTATGCCACAGCCACTGTCTTCCACTTCAATGTTGATCATGACTTTTTCATCCTCATAGAGCAGCTTATCCGGTTCATCTTCGGTTTTTATATCATCCATCTGCCCAATACGTATTATTATGCCGCCCTGATCCGTAAATTTCATAGCATTGCCCAGCACATTCACCAGGACTTGTCTTACCTTACCCTCATCTACAGAAATATACTCCGGCAGTCTATCATCTTTTTCTATCAGTAGCTGCAAACCTTTTTCACTGGCACGTAACCGAAACATGTTGGCTATATCCTGCAGCAATGACTCAAAATCACAATAAACCTCATGGAGTACAGAACGGCCGGCTTCGATTTTGGACATTTCCAGGATATCGTCGATAAGCTGCAACAAATGGTTGCCACTGCGATTAATTATGTCCAGACTCCGATGATGCCTGCCATCAATACTATTATCATGCTTCAGTAACTGGGCATAGCCTAAAATAGCATTCATGGGAGTGCGTATTTCGTGACTCATATTCGCCAAAAATATGCTTTTGGAACGGTTTGCGGCTTCAGCTTCTTCTTTGGCTTGATTAAGTTCGGCTTCTATGGCTTTGCGCTCGGACAAATCAAGGAAGCTTTCCAGCAAGTACAATCTATTCCCCAGGTAAATCCGGGTGACTGATTTCAGTATCGGCAATTGACTGCCGTCATCCCGTATCAGCACCCGTTCCGCACTCTCTGACATGACTCCCTGGTCGAGTACTGGACAACTGCAGTCGGCATCAAAGCAAAAATACTTCTGGCAGGACTTGCCTATAAATTCATCCTTGCCCCCCCCTAACATCTTCAGGGCCCTGGGGTTGGCATCTACAATAATACGACTTTGGGCATCAATTATAACTATACCAGCCTCTACCGTATTGAAGATCATGCGGGTTCTTTCTTCACTTTCCCGCAGATATTTTTCCGCTTGCTGCCGGCGGATGATGGTCCAGGCATTCCGGGTAAACGCGGTTGCCACATTCTGATCCATTTGACTGTAGTCTTCTTCCTTGTTGGCCAGAGCAATCAGTCCTACGACCTTTTCATCATGAACTATGGGAACAGCCATTACCCTGTTAATATTTATATGCCCCTCAGGAATTTCCCCGAGAATACCATCCAGTTCATTGCTGAACATAGTTCTTTTTTCCTTGATACTCTGTACCCAGATCTTTTTTTCATCCATCATACTGTAAAGTAAATCTGTGTTCAGGCTGCACTCAATCTGCCTTTCTCCATGCCTAATCCTGTTAACAAAAACCTGCTTATCCTTATATTGAAAAGCCAGAAATCCTGCAGGGCTATCCGAAAGCTTCATGGCTGCATCCAGGCAAAACTGGGCTATTTGCTGTCTGCTCCACATAGAGCCTTCTCTATCCAATTTTGCCACCTGTAATTCAAGCTGCGCCATTAACTTCTGCTCAGTAACTTCTTCCATTACACCTATAAAATTAGAAATATTGCCATTGAGGTCACGGACCGGAGCAATAGCATATTTACCCCAGAAAAGAGTTCCATTTTTCTTGCTCATCTGGTATTCGCCATACCATATTTCCCCGCTCAGCAGGGTATCCCAGGTATGCTCAACCTGTTCAGGATTCTGGGGATGATCGCTTATTTCCAGCGGAAACTTACCCATAACCTCATCCAGGGTAAAACCGGTTATCCTGGTGAAAGCCTGGTTGACAAACTGAATATTACCGAAAAGATCCGTAATGACCACCACTATCGGACTTTGTTCGATAGCGATGTAGAAATGGCGCAATTGTTCCTCATCACGCCGCACTTCGGTAACATCCTGCACCAGGCAGAGCACGTCAAAGGGTGGCTCACCGATAACAATCGGGCTCAAGTAAACCTTAAGCAGCAGCTTTTTCTCACTCAAAGGCTCTGTGTAAACACCTTCATAGACGGTTGAAACCCCTTGAACCGTTTCCTTAAATAGTTCTACGAAGCGATAGCCGGCCAAAATATCAGCAATATTTTGGCCAATAGCGTGCTCCATACTTTTCCCGACTATTATCTTTATTTCCGGGTTGGCATTTGAAATCACTCCATCGCTCTTGAGATAAGCTATACCTACCGGTGAGTTTTCAAAAATAGTACGATAGCGCTGTTCACTGGCCAGGAAAGCCCTTTCCGCCCGCTTGCGCCGGGTAATATCCCGGGCAATATTAAAAATTGCTGACTGCCCTTGATGCTGCAGGACCTGGGATGTTACTTCAAAAAATATAAGGCTGCCGTCCTTTTTACGCTGCCGGCTCTCATAACGAAGAATTTTTTTCTCCAATACCTTTTCCCGCCACCTGATAAGGCTTGCCCTCATATCGGGAGGCATCAATATACTCATATGTTGGCCGATTACTTCCTCGCTGCTGTAACCCAAACGTTCATAAGTACTGCGATTAGCATCCAGCAGTATAAAATCAAGATCAATAGTATATATGCTGTCTTCTGCATTATCAAAAAGCTGTTGATATTTCTTTTCCGATTCCTCCAATTCCTGAGATCGTTTTTTCAGCAGATCCGACAATTCCTGGCGTCGCCTTCTCACTTCCCTGGTATAAAAAATAAAGCTGGTAAAAAAACCGGCTACAAGTAAAAAGAGTGCAACAATAAATGTCACCGAAACAATATTGGCAGCCCTCTTTCCATGGCTCATAATATTCTGCGGAAGATTAAAGGAAATCAGTACACCATCACCCGCATAATCTTCTATGCTCGTATAAATCATGGGGTTCTCTGAACCGCTGCTATCGATCATATAGTCAGCGCTTTGCAGATAATCCAAAATATCCTTTTGAGCAGATGAATAGTCCATAAATCTGCCCTCCGGCAGTTCCAGAGCGAGTTGAGTGTGCTGCGCTATATTCTCTATCAAGCCCCTGTTGAGGAAACGTCCCATAAGCAGGACACCCTGAGCCTCTCCCTCACCCAAGGAGGGCAATACCGGGGTAATACTGAACACCATCAGGCCTTTGCTGCTGAGCAAATAGCCGGAATTCTGTTCCAGATAATCACGGTTAGCCAGAAAATTCATCTCTTCCATGAACGAATCCCTGTTTGGAGATAGTTCCTTATCGCTTCCATCCATATAAATGTATTCCCACAGTATTTGCTTGTCGCGATTATAAAGCAAAAAAATGTCCAGTTTTAGGGTTCCTCCCAAATATTCCTCCTGCAGGTTGCTGGCAATAAATTGCTGGTTTTTATCCTGGGTAAACAGGTACATGTCATCCCACTCCGCCCAGTCCTCGCAGATTCTATTCAGACTGTTTTCTTCAGTATCCAGGGCATAACAGATCATGGCAATATCACGCTCGACCTCTCTTTGCTGAAAAGCTTCGAATTGTTCCAGGAGATAGGTTCGCGGTGCGAAGGTCAGAACGCTGACTACAAGCAGGAGCAGAAGCGGCAAAAATCGGCTTGTGAAATGGCTCTTATGCTGGCTCGCTGTTTCGCCATCAAGCATTTGCTTATACATTTTCTCCTCCCTCTTTGTAATCAAGACATTTATTATATCCTTTTACAAAATCTTGCACAGGCAATACATTCCAATTATGCTGCTTCCATTCGACATATCCTGCCAAAAACCTCTTTCAATTCGACCATAGTAAATATATCGCAGATACAGCTCTTAAACCTTGGTAAGCCCGTTCACTCGTCCATTTATCCCCCCTGCTGCCTCCTCCTTTCTTTTGACTTCGAATTTATTTCAAAAGCAGTTTTATTATGATAGTATTAAGCATAAGAAGTAGGGAAAGAATACAAAAGAAGGAGCAGTAAACTTGAGTAAATATCAATTGTACAAAGAATCAGTTTTACAATACAGCCAGCTTCTATCTCATAGAGGCTACACAGTTGGCACTGGCGGCAATACATCCATGCTGATCGAAGGAGAGAATGCTGTTGCAATAACTCCAACCGCTATGGACTACTTTGGTATTCACATTGATGATATCTGTATAGTTGACTTTGATATGAATCTCCTGGAGGGAAAGTTCAAGCCTTCCATTGAAACCAAAATGCATATAGAGGTTTACAAAAACCGACGTGATGTTAATGCCATCATTCATACCCATCAAGTATATGCGAGCATTTTCGCTTTAATCAGCGAACCAATACCAGCCCTTTTTGATGAAGTAACCTTAAATACCGGGCATTGTATTGATATCATCCCTTATGCCCTGTCAGGCAGCCAGCAGTTATCGCAAAATATTGTTTCCCAATTAAAAAACCGTTGTAACTGTTATATTATTCAAAACCATGGAGCACTAAGCCTGGGGATGTCAATTGAAAATGCCTTTCGTAATGTAGAACTACTGGAAAAAATTTCCCGCACCTATTATTACGCTCTTCAAAGTGGCCGTCCGATCAACAAACTACCCTATTCAGTCGTTGCCCGTTTATGCAAAAAGCTTTATGAGAAACAGGATCAGGAAATAGCCCGAAAAAAATCCATTCAACCATAATGGTCAAATTATTTAAACTCAGTGCCATTACTTGACCTATTATGTTTGTGATTGTACAGTATATTGTACGGAGGTGATTTTTGTGCTAGCTGTAAACTATTCAACTTTGCGAGAGAACTTAAAAAAATATTGCGATGCTACTAATCAAGATCTAGAAACTATAATAGTTACCAGAAAAAGCGGTGGCAATGTAGTGCTAATTTCTGAGAGTGAATACAATAACCTTATGGAAAACCTTTATGTCAGAAGTAATCCTGAATACTATAATAAGCTATTGCAATCGATTGAAGAATTGAAATCAGGAAAAACAGTTAATATGGAACTTGATAATGAATAAGATCTTTACTAATACGGCCTGGCAAGAATACCTGTATTGGCAAAATGAAAATCGGCAAATCTTAAAACGCATTAATGAGTTAATTAAAGACATTGAGCGCAACGGTAATACGGGCATTGGAAAACCAGAACCGTTAAGGCATGAATTATCCGGTTTTTGGAGCAGAAGAATCAATAATGAGCACAGGCTGATTTATTCTATTGCAGGAAACAGCATAAATATCATTTCCTGTCGTGGACACAGGGGGACTGGACACAGGGGGACACAGGGGGGACACAGGGGGACGGTTCTCCTGGGACACAGGGGGACGGTTCTCCTGTGTCATTAAACCTTCCGAACAATGTGGAAGAGAGCGTATACTCGACTGTGTAAATGGTAATAATCTCCATAAATAAACAGTAAGGAGATGTTATCATGAGGCAGTTGAGTGACAAGGAAATGGAGTTAGTATCCCTAATCAGCGATGAATGCACTACCCCAGGAGATGTAACGGCAAGACTCAAAAACCTATTTGCTGGAGTGCTGGAAAAGATGCTGGAGGCCGAAATAGACGAGCATCTTGGGTACGAAAAAAACAGCGTGGCCGGCAACAACTCAGGCAACTCACGCAACGGGTACTACCCTCCAAAGACTATCAAAAGCGAATGGGGCGAAGCCGATATTTCCGTCCCTCGAGACCGCAATGGTACGTTCGAGCCGAAAGCAATTGAGAAACGGCAAACCCGTACTGACGAAGTGGAGAAACGGGTTTTGGCCATGTACGCTAAAGGGATGAGCACCCGCGACATAGAAGATCACTTGCGCGATATATACGGCATAGACGCATCCGCGAGCCTCATCAGCCGGATAACAGACAAGATTATGCCGGAAGTGGCAGAATGGCAGTCTCGGCCGCTGGCTGGAGTTTACCCGGTAGTGTTCTTTGACGGCATCCGCTTCAAGGTTAAGAAGGACGGCAAAGTCATTAACAAGTGCGTGTATAGCGTACTAGGCATTGGCATGGACGGAAAAAAGGACATTTTAGGCATCTGGATCAGCGAGACAGAGAGTTCTGCATTCTGGGCAACGGTGTTCAATGAGCTAAAAAACCGTGGAGTTAAGGACATTCTAATAGCCTGCCACGACAATCTTAGCGGCTTTGCGAACGCGCTGGAGACAGTGTTTCCTAAGACCGAAAACCAGCTGTGCATAATCCACATGATACGCAATTCCACAAAGTATGTGTCGTACAAAGAATTAAAAGCGGTAATGGCCAATTTAAAAGAAGTTTACGGAGCAGTGAGCGAGGAAGCAGCGCTTTATGCGCTAGAAGAATTCAAGGATAAATGGGGCAGCAAATATCCTCAGATTTACAGGTCATGGGAGACTAATTGGGCTGATTTGTCGGGTTTCTTCAAATACCCCGATGAAATGCGCCGGTTAATCTATACCACGAATGCAGTTGAAGGTTTCCACCGGATGCTGAGGAAATTCACTAAAACCAAGACCAATTATCCCACTGACGATTCCTTAAAAAAGTCCATTTACCTGTCGGTACAGGAAATTAGCCGGAAATGGTATAATCCAG
>JAHDSE010000031.1 GCA_018432955.1 Syntrophomonadaceae bacterium | reverse complement strand
AACTTTCTGGTCTATTTAGCAAGAAATTCTATTATTAAGGAAAAAAACTACAATAAAAATACTCCCTTCTTGTTAATTGAAGGGAGCTCTTGTTTGGTTTGGCGGAAGCGTGTGAGAATCGAACTCACCCACCGTGGGACCGCCACGGCGCAAACTGGATTTGAAGTCCAGGCGGCCCACCAGGACCGATCCGCTTCCATAATACAAGTTTTTTCGCCTACATGAGTATATATTCGTTTTTTCTAATTGTCAAATCCTTCTCGACTACTTGTCTCTCATTTTTGTAAATTCCAGGTTAATTGTGTTTTCTGCTCCAAATTCTGTTAACGGCTTTCAATCTAAATTCTACTTTTCTTTAAGCCGCATTTTTATGCTGCCTTTCTTTATCGTCCAGGAAAAGGTTTTTCAGGCTGCTGCAGTGCCAGCAGTATTAATCACTATTGCTGTTTCTTTGAGATAAAAAGCTTGCTGTCAATTAATCCTACATTTTAACCCTTATGTCTCCCAATCTCCGAGTAAAACGAATTTTATCATAGTATTCTATTAAGGGTAGTGCATATTTTCGGCTGGTCTTTAATAAATCCCTGGCAGTAGCCAGGCTCAGTTCCTTTTCCTTCTCGAAATAATTGCCCAGCAACCTTTTCCCTTCTTCTATCGCTTTGCTGGAAAAATAGCTTTCCTGGCTTACCTTGACTATTAATCCTTGCTCCAGCAAATAGGAACTGTATTCCAAAAAGCCCTGTTCATCAATATTCAGGCTTTTTATTAATTCCTCTGGAGACGGTGGTGAAAAAGGTTTGCTGTTCATCATCTCCAGATACTTTTCTATCTTTTTCTCATCATCTGCTGATGGTGAAGGAGTATAACTTGACAAAGACAGCTTGTTGTTTTTGCTGATAATGGTTTCCTGTCCTTCCAATTTTTTGAGGATCAAATTGAACGTTTTGGAATTGATTTGTTTAAAATACCTGCTTCTCATATCTTCCTTGGGGTAACCCTGACGTAAAGGATATAGTTTATGATAATTACCAAGGCTATCAATTATTTTTCCCTGAATCAATTCCAGTCCATAAGTACTGATGTATTCATCTGCTCTTATCTGGATAACCTTCTCATCTTCTATAAGTTGTTGTATCTCTTCTCTGATCTGTTCTTGGGAACTCCCGGTTTTTTTGGCAAGCTCCACTGTTGTCATCAGCTCTTCAGGTTTTGCTTCCAGTTCATGCCGGATAACATCGTAGAGGCTTCCTTCCTCTTTCATAGCCAGTTCATCCAGGACTTCTTCTCTGAATCTTTTCTGCTTTGCTGCTTCAGGATCGATTATATTTCCTCCGCCAATAGTCGTTACCGGTGAATAATACCTGATAACAAAAGGATCGCCTTTATAACACACTACAGGTTTTTCCATGACTATCTGGGCAAAGCTTTCTTCTCCGGGTTTTAGTTCGTCACGATCTAGTAAAACGATTCTGCCCAGGGCCTCATCTGTACCCACATGAAACCTTACCCTGTTCCAATTTTTTAAAGTCCTGCTGCTGGAACGAAGCAGCCTTAACCTTGTATCAACCCGGTAACTTGGACTCAAATAGCCTGATGTAGCCAGGAGATATCCTCTTTTTATCTCTGCCACTTCAATTCCCTGAAGATTAACGGCCACACGCTGTCCCGCATAAGCTGTTGAGACCCTTTCATTATGCACCTGCAAAGACCTTATTTTAACCGTTCTTTGCTCCGGCATTAATTCCAGAGTATCTCCCACATTGATTTGTCCGGACCAGAGAGTTCCGGTAACCACTGTACCAAAACCGGATATGGTAAAAACCCGGTCAATAGGTAATCTGGCCTGTCCAAAAACAGGTTTCTCCGTTACTTCATCAGCAAGGGTTTCGATGGCTGTCAGCAGTTCCTCTGTACCTTCCCCTTTAATAGCGGAAACTGCTAATATGGGAGCCCCTTTCAATATGCTTTTATCAATATATTCCTTTACTTCGTCCTCGACCAGCATCAACCATTCTTCATCCACCATATCTTTTTTGGTCAATACTACAATACCCGTATTTATTCCCAACAGTTCAATAATATCCATATGTTCACGGGTCTGAGGCATAATTCCTTCATCAGCCGCAATAGTGAAAAGAACCATATCTATTCCAAATGCACCGGCCAGCATATGCCTGATAAACCTTTCATGCCCCGGTACATCAACAATGGCCGCTCTTTGCCCCCCTGGCAGGGTAAAGTGAGCAAAGCCCAGTTCTATTGAAATGCCTCGTTGCCTTTCTTCTTTCAGGCGGTCGGTTTCTATACCGGTAATTGCCTTTACCAAAGTGGTTTTGCCATGGTCAATGTGACCGGCAGTTCCTATTATCAGCCGCTTCATAGTACTAACCTCTCTTATTTTCTTTCTGCAGAACCTCTGCCAGCATATTTATCAATAAATCTTCATCCCCATCAAGAATAGTTCTTACACTAATCAACATTTTGCCGTCCTGTCTACGACTCAGAAGTGCCGGGTTTTGTAAGCGGAGTTTTCTGGAGAGATTGTCCAAATGAAGCTCAGAAAATCCGATTTTGACCCCAAAGCCTGGCAGTTTATAAGTGGGATAAGCCCCACCTCCTACCATGTCTTCCAGTTCAAGCAGTGATATATCTTCTACCCTTTCCAGACTGCCTATTCTTTCCTGTAGCTTGTCACAAAGCACCCTGGCCTTTCTGTAAAGCTCTTCCCGCCCCATCTTTAGCATATGGATTACCGGAATACTATCTTCCGGATTCCCCATAAGATATTCCACTAATGTCCCTTCCAGAGCTGCTATAGTAAGTTTATCTACTCTGAGCGCACGCAGTAATTGATTTTTTTTCATAGCTTCAATATATTTCTTTTTGCCAACAATTATTCCTGCTTGAGGTCCTCCAAGCAGTTTATCTCCGCTAAAGCTTATAATATCAACCCCTGATGCCACGCACTCCTGAACCATAGGCTCATCTTTCAATCCCCACGCTGTCATATCCATAAGAACCCCACTGCCCAGATCCTGCATCACCGGTATTTGTCGCTCTTTTCCCAATTTAGCCAGTTTATCCAGTTCAACTTCTTCACTAAACCCTATTATCTTGTAATTCGAAGTATGGGCGGCAAAAAGCAGTGCCGTTTCCTCGTTTATTGCATCACTATAGTCGCTGATATATGTTTTATTAGTGGTTCCCACTTCAACTAATCTTGCTCCACTCAGTTTCATTACTTCCGGGATCCTGAAGGCCCCTCCGATTTCTACCAGTTGGCCCCTGGATACAATTACTTCCCGGCCTTCTGCCATAGAGTTAAGACCAAGCATAACTGCTGCTGCATTGTTGTTCACGACCAGGGCTGCTTCTGCTCCTGTCAATCTGCTTAGAATTTCCTCAACATGCCAGTAACGAGAACCCCTTTTCCCTTCATCCAGATTTAATTCCAGATTATTATAATTTTGCGCCATTTCTGCCATGTAATCAACTGCCGGCTTACCCAAAGGAGCCCTTCCCATATTAGTGTGTAGCACAACACCTGTTCCATTTATGACTTTTTGCAGAGTTCCCCTGCCCGCCTGCGACACTTTTGTTTGCAGTTTCCGCAGGGTTCTCTGCAAGAGTTCCTGGCGGTCCAATTCCTCGTCAACAGTGAGTAGATCCCGGCGTAGTTCCCCTGTCGCTTCTCTGATTAAATCAAGTATAAATTCTCTGCGATATTTTTTTATATAGTCTTTTACTTCTGTTTGAACAAGTATTTCATCAACTGCGGGGATTTTTCTGAGATTAATCATCTTAAACCTCCTTGGTTCCCTTCATTAATTGCATTATATTATAATACAAGACTCTTGCGATGTCTTTTCCTGTCTTGTATAAGAGCGCACTTACAATTACCAGCCCCAATATTCCAAAAATCGGATACACTTTTGCAACCAGTCCCGAAAAACTCCTGAAGGCTACCGGCAGAGCCAGGCTCATGCAAAGAAAGAGGCATAAGCTGTAACTGAGTCCCGTAAAGCTGGCAAAACGCTGAGCAAAGCCGTAGGCATTGGCTAGGGCTGTGGTTAATATCCCTACCCACAGTACCATCGTGTATATATGCTTGGTCATCAGCGATACTTCTCCAGCTATATAAAGCATTGGAACCTGATAGTTGATTACTTGCGGCATGAACCTGGATAATGCCAGGTAGGTTAAAATCAGCAGTCCTCCCAGGACTAATCCTCCCCACACCGCCCCTGTCATAGCGTTCCTGCGAGTTCCCAACGACTGATACTCTGTAAGCACCACCATTGCCAGGGAAAAATTATAGGCTACATATAAAATGCTGGAGATTGCCCATAATCCGTAGTTTTCAGGAGCCAAAAAAGCCTTCGCTGGCTCTGTCTGCCCTGTGTCTGCGAAAAAGGCAGCATAGGCTGTGATCACAAGCAACAAGAGAAGCTTGACTGGAACCAGTAAATTATAGGAGAAAACCAGGCCTTTTTTCCCACTTGCCAGGAATAATATTACCAGAAAAAAAGCCAGGAATATCCCGAGGGCTTTGGGCAGATAAAGATGTTCATAGAAAATAGCGCCACTCGCTGATAGCATTGTTCCGATTCCCAGGAAAAGAAATACTGCCAACAAGATATCTATTATTCCGGCAGTCTTTCTCCCAAACAAATAGGCCAGTACTTTCTGATAGCTGCTGGCTTTGGATCTATGGGCTGTATATATAAGCATACCTCCACAGCCGGCAAACAGAACACTGGCCATTATTGTACCCTTTAATCCCTGCTCACCATAGACCAGGAAGAATTGCATTATTTCCTGCCCGGACGCAAAACCAGCCCCTATTACTGCGCCAAGATAGGCTATGATCATCATAAGTTTTATTTTAATATCCTCGCCCCCATAGCTGGGATTTTCTATCGTCTATATCATAAATATTCCTCCAAGCTTACAATTACTGCATAAAAATTTTCCCATTTGTCAAAAATACTAATGGGCTTGGCTTTTGCATTTGGCTTAAGTTTAAGATAAAGACCATTATTCTGGAAATTGGGGGAATTCTTTTGCACAAATACCTGAAGATATTGAATAAGGAGAATTATTCTTTTCACTATGATGACCCTCAGTGTTTAATCGAGGTGGAAAGAGCTATTTTCTCATTCTTTATGGATATGAACCAGATGTTGCACAGAGAAGTGGTCTATTTATGTATAGGTACTGACCGGGCAACCGGAGATTGTCTTGGGCCCCTGGTAGGAACACGCCTAAAGAACCTCTGCAGTTATGCCCATGTTTACGGCACACTGGAACAGCCTGTTCATGCCACCAATCTTGAAAAAGTCGTGGCCGATATTTCCGGCTCTTATAATAAACCGTTTATTGTTGCAGTTGATGCCTGTCTCGGCAATGTTAAGCGAGTGGGTTTTATCAACATTAAGAAAGGATGTTTAAAGCCGGGTACAGCTCTTAAAAAATCTTTGCCTGAGGTGGGAGACTTTCATGTCTCAGGTGTAGTCAATGTGGGAGGTTTTATTGAACACATGGTTCTTCAGAATACTCGTTTGCACACGGTTTATAAAATGTCAGACATTATTGCCAGAGCGCTGTATCTTGTTCATCGCAAACTGGAACAGGTAAAGAACGAAATTCCTGCTGCCAAGCAAGCCTATTAATGATATTTTCTTCTTTTCAAGATCTCTATCACTTTATTATCATCAACCGTAGAGAAATCTTCATAATACTGTCCTACCGCATACAAGTTTTCCGGCACCTTCAAGGCCAGAAGGCAATCTACTTCTTCCAGCAGATTCAAGTAAGCTGTTTTTGAACTGAGAGGAACTGCTATGGATATTCTGCTTATCTTTTGTCTTTTAAGGTACCTTATTGCTGCTTTCATGGTAAAGCCACTCACTATTCCGTCATCAACCAATAAAATCCTTTTACCTTCAACACTAACCGGTGGTCTAAAATTCCGATACTCTTTCAGCCTCCTGTTAATGCTGACTTTTGTTATTTCTGCCAGCTTATCAATATCCGCTTTTTCAATATTGAATAAATCCTTTACTCTTTCAGCAATAAGTACTTCGCCATCAGGGCTGACCGCTCCGGTTACATAATCCGGCAAATCGGGAGACCCCATTTTTTTAGCCATTACTACATCCAGCGGACATCTAAAGTGGTTAGCCACGAGTTCAGCTACTACCACCCCACCCCGGGGAACTGCAATTACTACATCAAAATCTATTTGTTTTTCTTCCAGAGCCTTTACCAACGACTCCCCTGCCTGCTTTCTGTCCCTAAACAACCGGCTTCCTCCCTCCTGCAACGTTTGCTTTAGTCATGCCTGCTTGGATTCTTAAACATTGGCAGTTTTTCCCTTATCAATTTTCTCTTTTTGTTGGGACATTTGCGACCTTCCTTCCAGAATTCCCCCTTCTTCTATCGTCAGCACCTTACAGATTGCATCGCCTGTCATTGCTCCTGTTGAGGTAATTTCCAGACGACCTTTGGCATTGGCGTTTCCCTGAAGATTCCCTGCCAGGATCAGGTTCTCAACCAGCAAATCGCCTTTAATCTGTGCGCTCTCACCAATAACTAAATCTCCTTGTATTCGTAGTTTCCCCTCTACATTTCCGTCTATTTTAATTGACCCGCGGGAATTTATTTCTCCTTTTATCTCTACTCCTTCTGAGATAAGGGTTTCGATGTTTGAATACTCCTTTTTTCTTTTTCCCAACATTTTTATCACTCCTGCTCGTTTCAAATTTCATGCGCCTAAGACCAATTATTAAAAACTTCGCATTTGCCAGAGACTGCGCAGCAAGGAAGTTTTTTTTGACACAGTCTCGCTACGCTCGCACACGGATCCTGCGGACGCAGATTAACACAGATTCTTTTTATAGTTTTAGGTTTGGTGAATACCATAATTTTAGGTGATCGTTAAAAATTTTCTGTTGTAGGGCACCCCTACATAATTTCCCCCTATCACCTCTATAGAGTGGTTCTTTTCGACTACTTGAGTTATAGATTATTACGGCAAAATCTTCATGAGCAGGGGACGCGTCTTGCCTTGCTTTTT
>JAHDSE010000064.1 GCA_018432955.1 Syntrophomonadaceae bacterium | reverse complement strand
TACTACAGGGATAGCATTATCAGTTATAAATTTGCTGGTTCTCAGGGTAACTTTGTCCAGAACTGAGGCATATACGGCTCTTAATGTCACAATTCCCACAAATATGGTAAGAAAAAATCCCAGTGATATCTGGGCCAACTGTCCAAAGAACCTGGCTACTCTTTCAACTTTAATGGTATCTGACATATGATTCACAATCGTGAGTATGGCGGACATTATTATCAAGGGAAAAACTATGTTCTTAATGGCAGTAGCAAAAGCAGTAGCTGCAGTCATAAGAAAAGGGAAAAGCATTACTGCAGAATTCAGGTTCCCCATGCCGGCTGTCAAAACCAGCATTTGCGGCAGCATGGCCAGCATGAATGATGTCATATTCTCTATTGTCTGCTGGCCAATATCCAGGACCACCCTGAAAGAACCCACGGCAATCGTAGCCAGTGCCATAAAACAAGCCAGATAAGATATCCTGGCTACCCCTGAAGAAAAGGCTGTCTGTAGATTAATGAGCAATGCTGCCAGAACTGACAGGATGAGCAGTTTTCCCAGAAGACCTGAATTAGCCATCACTTCTTTGAAAAAAAAACGCATCAGGTTTTCTCCGCTTTCCCGGATATCAAATTCCCAATCTCCCGAAACAAAATCCAGAATCCATTGCTTCAGGGATTTCCCCTCCAGATATTCATTTATTTCTCCATCAATATTCCTTTTGTATTCTTCCAGAGACTCTATGTCCAAATTTTCTATAGTATCTTCAAGTGAAAAAGCAGGCTCAGTATTTTTTGCTTCGGAAGCGGCTGCCGCCGGCAATATCGAAAACGAAGTAAAGTAGATAAGGCAGCCCAATAATAAGATCTTCCCTGTCCAATCCAAATAGGACCGTGCCCTCATAACTTCACTCCTTACCCAAAGCGTTTAGCTTCCCCAGGCTATCCCGGCATAAGCTCCATCAGAGACTCCAATATGGCGATCATTATAGGCAAAGCCAGAACGGCAATAATAATTTTTGCAGCAAACTCAATTTTGGAAGCGACTGCCTGTTCCCCTGCATCTTTACATATGGCTGCTGCAAACTCACCCAGGTAGGCAACACCCAGTATTTTTAATATGCTGGTAAAAAAGAAATAATTCACTTCGGCCCGGCGGGATAATTCCTGTAATACTTTGATGATGGAAGCCATTTTATCCATCATAAAGGTAAAAATAACAATACTGAATACAATACTCAGTATCACTGCCATAACTGGTCTTTCCTGGCGGAGAATTAAAAGAAATATGGTTGTTACCAGGGCCAATCCAACAACTTGAGCTATTTCCAAATTAATCCCCCTCTTCTATCATGAGCTATATAAGATATGGCACAAATACTCTGCCTCAGCCAGAAGCTTTTGGGTTTTAAGAGCTTCCTTCTTTCATCTCTTGCCTCAAGCTCATAAATTGAAGACTGATCTGACAACCGTAAATAGCTGGCTCATTAACTGCACCACTATTATTAAAACCACTACCACGCCAGCCAGAGTTAACATTTCTGCTTGTTCCTCCTTCTGAGCTTGTTTCAGCACTATAGACAGAACAGATATCAATATGCCGATTCCGGCTATGCGAAAGATTATTTCGATGTTCACCTGCAACACCACCCTTTTTTTAATTTTTAATTTTGAATTCAGGAAAGAAAACTAAGGTTTTCTATTGATTTTTTTCGTCAATTCAAAACCAAAGATGCTGAACAGTTTGTCATATCTGTACCGATAGGAGCACGTAGGTGTCAAAATAGCCTGCCAATAAGCCTTATCAAATGAGGATTTTGCATAATAAACTTTTTCATATGATTCGTTGGGTATTTTAGTATTGTCATCCTGAGGCAACGCCGAAGGATCTTAAGATTCACCCTTCGGGCACGACTGATGTTCGCTTCGCTCACGATTAAGGTGGCTTCGCCAACGCTTAAGATTGACATCCTGGATTTTTTTAATTATGCAAAATTGTCGAATGAGAAGCATAAGCTTCTCTACGTTAATTAAAAATTAAAAATTCACAATTCAAAATTATAATAGCAGCAGGACTACAGTAAATCCCAGGACAAATCCTCCATATGACCATATTTTTTGTCCTTTATCTGCTTCCTGCAGAGCTCTTTCCTCCAGTATCTTTAGCTGCTCCTGAAGTAGGGCAAAATACTTTTTCTGCTCACTGGCATCGGACATACCCAGTTGCTGCGCTGCTGTTTTCAATAATGCGATATCCTTCTCCTTTAAATCGGCATGTTTGCGCATAAAAGAAATCCCTTTTGACCAGGCTTCACCCCCGGTAAGGCCTTTTTTTTCACTTAAATAGCGGGAGCTTAGTTCAAAAAGAAAAGAAATCGGGGCTTCTGAATAATATGCAGTTCTCGCAAGTGCAAGAGAGAGAGGGGTATGCATGTAAGTGATTTCTTTTTCCAAAAAGTTCATAGCCATTCTCAAATCCTTGAGCTGCTCTCTTCTTCTTTCCAGGCTTCGGCTGGCTTTAAGGCCCCAGACCCCGCAAGCACTGATAACACAAATCCCTCCCAGGGCTTTTATCAATAACATTTTTAATCCCACCTGATTATTTCTTCTACAGTCCCTGGCCCTTTTCGCCGGGACAGAAAAATTGCACACTGGAAAATTCCCATAGACAGCAGTTCTTTTAGCAAGGGTTTTTTTTGGAGTTCCTCCAGATTACCGGCATGGATACTGCTAACTACCGCGACACCTGCATTAACACATTCCTGAATAGCCTCTACATCTTCTTTTCTTCCTATCTCATCAGTAATGATTACCTGTGGTGATAGAGCACGTACGGCAATGATCATCCCCAGAGCCTTGGGACAGGAATCCAGCACATCAGTTCTGGGACCCAAATCCAACTGGGGAATACCCCTAAAACTACCGGCAATTTCTGAGCGTTCATCTACAACCACAATATTGCAGGCCCGTGAAATATCGCCATTCGAAAGCAGTCTGGCAATATCCCGCAGGATAGTAGTTTTCCCACAACGTGGTGCTGACACTATCAGAGTATTCTTGACCCGGCATTTTTTACTGTCACAAATATGGTGTAAGAGCGGTCGTGCACAATCTCTCACTTCCCGGGCAATCCGAAAACAAAGCCCTGAAAAATCCTTTATATTACATATTTCATGGCCTTTCATCACCACTTGCCCGGCCAGTCCCACTCTATGCCCCCCGGGAACTGTAATAAAGCCCCTTTTAATATCTTCTTCAAACGCATAGAGGGAATTATCACTTATCGCTGCAACAGTTCGGTAAATATCATCTTCACTTACCCGATAACCTCTGTTAATGCTGGAGTTCATCTGCCCTTGTTCATCTATAGAGAAATCTTTGTCACCGATTTTTAATAAAACAGGTTGAGCACACCTTAAGCGGATTTCCTCCAGTTGAGCATAGACATCTTTTTTCAAGCAACAAAACAGTTCTCTTATCGGGGGCGAAAGATAGGAAATCACCTCTTTTTTTACTATCAGTTCATCCAGCAGAGCCATTCAGAACACCACCTTTCCATATAGATATTGGTTTCAGGAGAAAAATATTCCAATATAATCTATATGGTCTGCTGTCCAGAAAAACAAAAAACGGGGATGAGCTCTGATTGCTTTGTATAGCAATCAGAGCTCATCCCCGCTCGATGCCGGTATTATGATGGAGAAGGGTTATTTAGATCAGGGTTATCGGTTCCCAATTCGTCATCAATAAATGCAGGTTCATAGTCAAATGCACCCTCATTGATGAAAATATGCTCGTTACATTTGGGACAAATTATTTCTAAAACATCTTTATCATCCATTAAGCTGGAATAGAAATACACGGTTTCGCCACAATTGGGACATTCCTGTTCCATATGCTCCGGATAATCTTCTTCTGAGTTCAGCCAGCTTTCCTCCAGTTCAAACAAGTCTTCATCAATGCTGTCGAGATAATCCTTTATGTTTTCCATTTCCACTTGTATGTCTTCCATTTCATCAGCCATATCGCTGAGCACTGCCAGTACTCCGTTCAGAATCTTGCCCTGTGGACTTTTTTCGTTTACATTGAGTCCCTCGCTGAGCCCCTGCAGATAACTGACTTTTTCAGAAATTTCTTTCAAAACTCTTTATCCTCCTTTTCCAAATAATAAAGTGGTCTGCCGCTCACGTTCATACTTTATCCTCTGACACGGCACTGACTTAAGCTTTATTATTTGTAGAATAAGGAGAAAAGATTCAGGGTTAAAAATATACTTTTTTTTCCGTGGGCTGTTCTCATCTTGTCCCGGCTGCGGTTAAGCCCTTTCCATGTAGGCTCCGGTACGGGTATCTATTCTTAATTTGTCGCCGGTATTGACAAAAAGAGGCACCTGCACTGACGCCCCGGTTTCCAGGGTAGCACTCTTGCTCGCGCCCGTAGCGGTATCTCCTTTGACTCCGGGTTCAGTATCAACAACTTCCAATTCCACAAAATTAGGTAATTCAATCCCAATAATGTTTCCCTGGAATAAAAGAACCTGTATATTCATGTTTTCCAGAAGCCATTTTACTCCCTCACCTATAGCCTCTGGACTTATTGATGTCTGTTCGTAATTTTCGGTATCCATAAACACATAGCCTTCACCATCATTATATAAATACTGCATTTCCCGCCTGTCCAGGTGAGCACGAGGTACCTTTTCCCCACCCCGGAAAGTCCTTTCAACTGAACCGCCTGATTTTACATTTCTTAGTTTAGCCCTTACAAAAGCTGCACCCTTCCCAGGCTTTACATGTTGAAACTCCACTACCTGCCAGGCCTGTCCATCCATTTCGATAGTAACACCGGTTTTGAAATCATTTACCGAAATCATCATATCCCTCCATAAAAATCAAATAATTATTAGTTCTTTATTTGAACGGGTCAGCAATTCACATCCCCCATTCTTGACTATTACGCTGTCTTCTATGCGTATTCCTCCCCACCCCGGTATATATATCCCAGGTTCAATGGTAATAATCATATTCTCTGCCAGTACCGTTTCACTTCGCGGAGACACCCTGGGTTCTTCGTGGATTTCCAGCCCTACGCCATGACCTGTACCATGGCGAAAATAATTATCCAGCTTATACTTTTTCAAACATTCCCGCACAGCTGTATCTATATCCCGGCAGGAAACACCGGCCTTTACCATGGATACTCCCAAGTGCTGAGCCTCCAAAACCGCCTGGTAACGATCCCGCAGTTCTTTTGATGCTGTGCCAATAGCCACCGTCCTGGTCATATCCCCGGCATATCCCTGATAAAATCCCCCATAATCCATAGTAAACATATCAGCAGGTTTCAGCAAGCGGTCACCCGGCTGGCCATGCGGCAATGATGCATTTTCCCCGGCCACCGCAATAGTGGGAAAAGACTCCCTGTCACAGCCTTTTTCCTTTAATAGAAAAACAATGTGGTTGGCAATACTTCTCTCACTGAGTCCCGGTCTAATAATATTACATATATCCAGAAAAACCTGGTCACTTATTTGTGCAGTTTTTCTCAGGAATTCGAGTTCATTTTCATCCTTGATTAATCGCAGACCTTCTATTGAATTAATCATCGGCAGGATTTTACTCTGCAAGCTTTTTTGCAGTTCAGAAAAGAACTGGTAAGTTATACTATGCCCTTCGACACCTATATTCAGGAATTCGGCACTCAGCTCAATCAATTTCTCCATCCCTGGCGGCTTTTCCTGTACTATTTCCCATCCCGGGCACTCTATTTTCGCCTGTTCGATATACCTGGAATCAGTTAGAATAATATTTTTTTCAGAAGATATTAAAAGACTGGCATCACTGCCACCGCTAAAACCTGATAAATAGCGAATATTCTCCGCTTTATTCACCAGGAAGGCATCTATTTCCTTTTTTACGATTAAAGAGCGAAATTTTTTCAGACGATTTTCAATCAGTTTTCACCTCTTTCGAGTAACTCACAAGCTGCGAGAAAAGCCATTTTGTAACTCAAAGCACCCAGGCCAAAAATTCCTCCTGCTGCAATAGGAGATATCAAAGAATGTTGCCGGAAATCTTCGCGGGCATATATATTGGTTAGATGCACCTCAATAAGCGGAATATTTACTGCTTTCAAGGCATCATATACCGCAATGCTGTAATGCGAAAGCGCACCGGCATTTATTATTATCAGGTCAGTTTGATTGTATGCTTCATGAATCCTGTCTACAATAGCCCCTTCATGGTTGGACTGAAAGAACTCCAGAAGAACCCCTTTTTCTTTGGCTATTTGCCCCAATTCAAGGTTGATATCTTCGATAGAGCTGTATCCATATGTACTGGGTTCTCTTATTCCCAGCATATTAAGGTTGGGTCCGTTAATCAGCAGTATTCTCGAAGCCACCGCTTTACCTCCTTAAAATCAATCTCCTCCTACACTCAAAGCCTTTAAGCGAATGCTGGGAGAAGCCTTGCTTCCAAAAAAGCGCAGGTCATTGCCCACAGCTTCAATATCACGAAGCAATTCGGCAATATTTCCAGCAATGGTTACTCCCCGTACTGCCTTATCAAGCTTCCCCTTTTGTATCAAAATACCATTAGCACCAATCGAAAAATCTCCTGATATAGGATTGGCAGTATGCATACCCATGACCCCGGTAATGTAAAAACCCCGGTCAATATCTGCAATCAATTGTTCGGGACTGCTTTTGCCAGGCTGGATTATAAAATTACTGCTGCCTACTGAAGGCAAACTTCGAAAAGAAGAGCGCTGTCCATTGCCTGAAGATAATCGCCCGGCCTTTTTCGCAGTATAGCTGTCATAGAGAAAAGTCTTCAATACTCCCTTGTCAACAAGGATATTCCTTCGTGTGTTCACTCCCTCTCCATCAAATGGAAAGCTGGCAACTCCATCCGCAAAGGTCCCATCATCCACCAGGGAAAAGCACTCTGTTCCCACAGATTCACCTTCTCTGCCAGCGAACATTGACTTGCCCTTCTGAACTGCTTCAGCATCCAGCATCCGGGCAATAATAGCCAGAAACCTGCTGAACACATAAGGTTCCATAATACAGGGCATTAATCCTGAAGCAATTGTGCTGGCATGGAGACTTCTCAGAGCATTGTGAGCTGCTTCCCTGGCTACTGCATCCGGCTGCAGATCCTGGATTCTTTTTTTGCTCATAACAGAAAAGCCGTTCTGGGCATCACCATTTTCTTCTGCTACCAGGAAAAGGTAGATACTGCTTAAATTAGCTCTGGCTGAAGCATACAGGCCATTAGTATTCATGATGTGGACAGTAAACTCACTTTCCTCATATCCAGCCCTTTCAATAATACTTATCCGGTTGTCAGTATTTTGAGCTGCACTCTCCATCTCCCGGGCTATCTCTATTTTTCTTTCCATGCTGCTTGCAGAAATCTCCTCATCGAAAAGTTCTATCCGGGGATATTCCGAAACCCGGGCAGGCAGCACATTATGCTCATCAGCAACAGTAAATGCTGAAATACTGATGGCATTATCAAGCAGTTCCTGTATAGCGAGATCAGATAAATCACTGCTATAAGCAAAACCCAGGCGTCCCTTATTTATTACCCTCAATCCCAAACCTATTTCCTCGGCTTCTTTCAGAGTCTCCAACTTGGCATCAGCGATTTCTATACTCAAACCGCGGTCATGCAAAAAGAAAGCCTCTGCTTCCACCCCTCTGTATCTGGCATCATCAATTATCCTTTCTCCGATAGCAGTGAATAATTCTTTCATTTGAAGCGTCCTTCTTTCATGGTAAATCTTGCAAGATCCTGGGCTAAATTGGGCTCCTGATATAATCATTATTAAGTGAGAGTTTTGCGAAGCCACCTTAATCGTGAACGAAGCGGACATCAGTAGTGCCTGGAGGGTGAATCTTAAGATCCTTCGGCCTTGCCTCAGGATGACAGTACTAAAGTACCCAACGAATCATATTAAAAAGCTAATTATGCAAAAACCTCAAGTATTATGAAGCATAAGCATCTTACATTAATTAAAAATTTAATATTCTGAATTTAAAACTTACATGCGCCTTATCCGTTTAATCTGCGGGCCATTATTGCTGCCGGTTCCGCCGACAGTAAGTTCTTTAATGCGAATTGTTGGTTGGGCATCGGATACCGGCACTCCCTGCCCATCCTTGCCGCAAACACCGATAGCAAAACCCAAATCCTTGCCCAGGCGTTCGATATCCATCAGGGCCCTGGGTCCATTTCCGGTTATTGTAGCTCCCCTGACCGGATATTTTATTTCTCCGTCTTCAATATAATATCCTTCCTGAACATCAAATACAAAATCACCATTTGTTGTATTTACCTGACCCCCGCCCATTTTTTTAACCAGCAAACCCTTTGATGTAGATTTGAGAATTTTTTCCGGATCATCTTGACCAGGTGCAATATATGTATTTGTCATTCGCGGAATAGGCTTATGCTGATAGGATTCCCTCCTGCCGTTGCCGGTTGATTCCTTGTCTTCCCTGTTTGCAGTTAAGTAATCATAGAGATAATGCCTGAGTTCGCCCTTTTCAATAAGGACCGTCTTTTGCGAATAAGCACCCTCGTCGTCAAATACGGAGGAACCGTAACGTCCTTTTAGAGTACCATCATCAATCACAGTCACACATTCGGCAGCAACCTTTTGCCCCATCTTGTTTTTGTATACAGAAAGGCCCTTTTGTACCAGATCTGCTTCCAGCCCATGTCCGCAGGCTTCATGTACCATTGTCCCGCCAGCCTCAGAAGACATAAGCACCGGCATCCGTCCCAGAGGTGCAGGGTGGGCAGAAAGCATCTTGACAGATAGATTTGCTGCTTTCTCTGCCATATCTTCGACGGAAATGCTTTCCATAAACTCCCATCCGCACGCACCGCCGGCTGATTCATAGGCTGTTTGAATAAGTCCGTCACGGGCAGCAACAGTATTTACCACAGTCCTTACTCTGCTGCGTTCTTCCTCGATCATTTCCCCATTACTGTTAGCAATCTGAATTTTTTTATGGATATCAGCTATCGCTACACTTGCCTGCCGGATTTCCTTGCTGAAATCACGGGCCACTTTATTGGCCGCCATTACATAGCTGATTTTTTCATCAAAAGCTACCTCTTCGGGAAGCCGTTTAAACTTGATATCCTGTAAAGCCTGCTTTGTGGACAAAGATATTTCCCGGTGTTCCCCGCCCCCATTCTTGGCTGCTGTTCCAGCAGCAACAGCAGCTGCCTTTTGTAATCCTTCAATACTCAGGTCACTGCTGTGAACATAGGCCGTACTCCCATCCTCGATTACGCGAATTCCTACGCCTTTTTCCCGGCCGCTATTGATTTTCTCTATACGGTCATCTTCACAGAATACATTTGAAACCCGTTTTTCTTCAATATATATCTCCGCAAAATCTGCGCCCTTTTTTAAAGCCTGATCCAAAAGCATGGTCAAGATACTCTTATCCAGCATTCCTTACCCCCTATTTTTTTTAAAAACCTTTTATATAAAAATTCTATTTATATTATTAAGATTCCTTTAGAATAATAATTTAATTCAAAATGCATTTATGACAGAGACTACGTAGCAAGGGAATTTTTTTGACACAGGCTCGCTACGCTCGCACACAGATCCTGCGGAGGCAGATTAACACGGATCCGTTTTTTATATGTAGGGGCACCCCTTGCGGGTGCCCCTACGAAGCATTAAAATTCTTCACTTCGTAGAATCTGACCGGGATTGACAAGGGACGGGGTTGTCAACCCCTCAGGATAACGAAAGCTATAGCTTTCGTTATCCTGAAAATCAAAATAAAAAATCCGTGTTTATCCGTGTGTGAGCGAAGCGAACCCGTGGTTAATTAAATACGCAGTCTTGGCTGCTACCTAAATCAGATTTCTGGCTGCCAGGCCAAGGGCTAAGGGGAAATCATATTTTAATTCTTCAATTGCAGTTTCAGATAACTTTTCCGGGAAAACAATATTGGAAAAGGCCTCTAAGGATTCCACCTTATATCCCAGGGCTCCTTCCAGAATACCATAAAGGCTTCCAAGCCTTGTCCCCCCTCCATAAACAATAATACTCTCCAATGATATTCCCGGATATTGCATATTGTAGTATTCTATGGAACGATTGAGTTCGACTACTAAATCCCTTAGTATATATTCGTATTTCCTATCCTGCCCGGCTTCAGTAACTGCTGTATCCGAATAATTATCTCCTCCAATTAAGTCTGCGCTGTGATAAAAAGGTGTACAGGCAAAAGGAAGAGTGCGGTAAAACAAGAGTATCTCATCCTGGAATACAAAAAAGCAGGAACGAGAAGCCCCCATACTTAAAAAAGCTTTAATACCGCCCTTTTTGAATCTGTTCAAGCGCAGGATTGCCAGGGGTTCTATTTCCACTGCAGCCAGCTTTAGCCCGGCAATCCGGCACAGCAGTTCAAGGTTCTCCACCTGCTGGCGTCGTACAGCCACAAAGAATACTTCGGTTTTCTTCCCTTGTTCATCTTCAAATTCCCTGAGCGGAAAGATGTCCATAGCTGCTTCCTCGAACGGAATCGGGAGAAAGCTTGTAGCTTGAAATAATACTGCTTCTTTAAGCTCTTGTTTTTTCATACTGGGCATTATGATATTCCGAATGTAAACCTGCGGCCCTGATATCACTGATACCAGTCCTTTTCCCTTGAAACCAAGCCGGACAGATAATTCACCGACTTCCTTTCCGAGACTTTCAGGCTCCAGTATGCAACCGGCTTCTACTGCTCCCGCTGCTGTAGATATACTTCCATATTTAAGCAGATGCAAGCAGTTATTGTCCCTTTTCAGTTCAAGCATCTTTATTTTCCTGCTCCCTATATCCAGGCCAATGCCTGTTCTTTTAGTAAAGAGTTTCGGCTTTTTAAATTTCGCCAGCATTACAAATCCCCACTTTTAATCACAATAGCAGTATAGTTGCAGTTGCAATTGAAAATCAGTAAGATCCCAATTCTGCCACACTTTTGCCTCCGGTATTTTCTGAATATCAGTATTAGCCGCTGTTAATCTGCAGTAGTTAATCGTCAGCAGGCGTGGCGATTGCTGGATTTTATTCAAAAAATCCAGCAGTGCATAATAGCTTCCTTCTGTTTCGACATCAAAACTCAGTAGCGAAAGCCCTGCGGGATGCTGCTCCATATCATCCTGCTCCATAATATTGGAACTCTTTCTTTGCTCTGCCAAGCCAGTATATACACTGGGAACAAAATCGTTCTTGGTTTCTTTGCTGTCATAAGCAAACCGTTTAAGAGAAAGCTTGCTTTTTGAAGCTGTTTCCCCCAAAAAAGCAATAAAGTCTGCGATTTCCGGTTCTTGCGGGATTCTGCTTTCCCAAATATCGGCAAAGTGTTTGTCCGCCACAGCCTTAGCTGATTTTTCTTCACTTTGTTTGAAACTCTCCATTTTCCTGGTAAGTCTTAGATTTTCTTGCTTCACCTCCGCCAGTTCGTCGCTGACCGGAAGGTAAACAAAATTCATTAATCCCCCGATCAGCAATATATAGAAGAGTATGAGCAGGAGAACTTTTTCTCTTGGGGAAATATTCATGGAGCGGCCTCTTTCCATGATATCGATAGCTCAAAGGCTATTCTGCCATCTTCCAGTAATTGGGACGATAATTTTTCTATATCCAGAAAATACGGATTACTCTTAAGCTGGGAAATAAAATCCACCATTTTTTTGTTACTGGGAGCATAAGCTTGCATGGAAACATACCGCCTGTCTGCCTCTACTTGTGCAATCGTGATATCAGGAAGAAGCAATTGCTCTATCTCTCCCAGCATTCCAGCATAATTACTCTGGATACTTTCCACTTGTTCAACAAGCTCTCTTTTCTTAGTCAGCTTAGCCTGAATAAGGGCAGGTGATTCCAATTCTGCTTCGTACTCGCCAAACTTTAACAACTCGGCTTCGATGCCCTCATTAAGCTGCCTTAAGTCCCGGATTTCAAGCTTTTTCTGATAAGTAATATAAAAGCTCCCCCCAATTAGCAGAAGGGATGATAAAACAAGCAAAGCAAACCCCAGGAATTGCTGGCTTTTTTTCTTATTGGCATCCTTTTTGAAAGAAAGAAGATTGATGCAAATCCTCTGGGAATCCCCCTTCACCTCTATCTCCTCCCCTGACCTGTTTTAATAACTGAAGCAGCCTACGGCATATAATTCCTTAAGCAGTCAATAATGAATCAGCCAGATCCTCCTGCTGAACAAATGAGAGTTTTGCATAATTGACTTTTTCCTGTGATTAAGCAGCAATTTGGTGAATGTCATCCTGAGCCAAAGCCGAAGGATCTTAAGATTCTTCGCTTTACGCTCAGAACGACAAGTTTAAATTTTCGATTTCGAATTATGCAAAAGTCTCAAACACTAATCACTAATAATGATATATGAAGAAATTTGTCCTCTCTGACAGTTTATATTTCCTTCATCATCTATTAAGTAACAATTGCTCAAGGCCACTTGCAAGCTTTTGGCAACTCCATTAAAAAGTCCTGTCGACTTAAAACTGTAGCCATTTATATGAGGCTCTTCAGCCACATCCTCTATTGTAAAGCTAAAAGTTTCCGATCCTATCTTAAATCCCAGATAATCCCCCTGTCTTATTTGTCCCTGATAGATCTTTTCTATTGCCCATTCTACCCCAGCATCCGCTGCCTGCTGTGCCTGTTGCATATTTAAGGCATAATGGCTGATTTTCTTCTCCATAGCAGCTATTTTGATTATGCTCATACCAAGGCTTATGCTCACAAAAAATATCATAAGCGCAATAATGAGGATGCTTCCTTTTTCATCAGTCATATCCTTAAGCAGTTTCTTTTTTTGCATAAAACGCGCCTCTCAAAATATATTTTTCCTTTTGCTGAACCGCTCAAGGAAATTCTACACGCGGGGTGACGGCACTGTTAAGAGTAAAACTGTGTCCGGCGATTTCAGCCATCAGCTCAATATTCAGGAAATCGAGATTATAATTATAGCAAAAGTTTACGTTTTCGATATTTTCCGCAATAGGGAGAGCTGGTTTTGAACTTTCATCACGATAAAACCACTGGGTATTATCATCAAGATAGTATTCCACCTGAGCACATTGGATCTGCTCATCTTTGATATATTGGACACTAAGATGCAGTTTTTTCCCTTCATCCAGGATCCTGATGCTATTTTCTTCAGAATCTTTAGCGAGCTGCAAGACATCATTCACTATCCACTGCATCGCAGTGCGGGATGAATATTGAACATCAGAACCGGAGAGTTGCTGTTCAAAAGCATTGTTTGCCATCCAATAAGCAGAAAAAAGGCCAGCCCCAACAGCTGTTACCATAGCCAGTGCCAGCAGCAGCTCTATTAAGGTCATCCCCTTCTCTCCCTTTCCTTTAAACATCTCCAATCCCCTTATTCTTTTCTGATAAGCGTTCCCATCCTCAGTAAAGGGGGCGTCCCAGGAGTATCACCAGTTCTGCTCACAGTAACTACCACTTTGTAGAGATTAGGAAAACCATCTACTCCAGATTCCTTGATGATTTTTGCCTCCATACAGGCTGGCTTTTCCGTCATAAGTTCATCCGGATCAATTACTCCGTCGAGCTTATCCCGGTCGGCTCGAAGGTTTTCCAGTATTGCAAAGGCATAGCCGGCTGCCATGCTTTCGTCCCGCGCTTTTGCAGCCCAGACAGCAGTAGTACTGAAAATAGTCAAAATACTGCCAGCCAGCAAAGATAGTATTAGAAGAGCCATCAGAACTTCCAGAAGGGTTAGCCCTTTTTCGTTAAGATAAGTTTTTCTCTCCTCAAAAAACATACAAACTCCTGTTCCCTTTTCCGATATTGAAACAAATGAACCTCAAATCTTCATTTTTCCCATGGCTGGAGATAATAAGATCCAGGATGTCAGACTCAAGTCAAGCATCTTGACTTAAGAAAAAGAACTATCCTCATGGCAGAAAGTCAAACATTTATAATAAATAATCCACAATTATTAATATGCCTGTCCAATTATATACCAGTAAAAACTGACAATTTCCTGTTCATAAAACCAGACCATTGTTGCTGCCAGAGCCAGAAAGGGTCCAAAGCTGATCTCTGTCTCAGGTCCGGCCTTTCTTCTTAATAGCAAGAACAAAGCCCATATACCACCCAGCAAAGCAGAAATAGCAAAAACCAGCAGTGCTCCCTGAATACCTGTAAAAGCACCTATAAGACCTGCCAGTTTGATATCCCCACCACCCATGCCGCCACGAGATATAACAGCTGCCAGAATATACAGTCCTGAAAAAGCCAGGGCTCCCATAAGCGAGGATTTTATTCCTATGGTAAAATATGATAAAAAAAGCCCGGCTATAATACCCGGGCAAGTAATCAAATCCGGAATAATCCCTTTTTCCATATCGCTAACAGCCGCTACTGTCAAAACAGATAAAAATATACAGCCAATTGCTGTTTCCAGTGATAATCCATTCTCCAGAAAGACTCTCAGAAAAAAAACCGCTGTTAATATTTCAACCAGTGGATAACGCCGGCTTATCCGCACACCGCAGTAACGGCATCTTCCCCTGAGCCATGCATAGCTGAAAAGAGGCAGCAAATCTTTGGTCATTAGTTTATGATTACAAGAAGTACAATGACTGCCCGGCCGGATTATTGACTCTCCACGGGGAAGACGAAAAATAAGTACATTCAAAAAAGAACCAATAAGCAAAGCAAAAATCATGACAATAAAATACAAAAGAGCATCTGTGAACATATTATACACACTTTCCCTTTTTTCAGGGGGCTTCAAGCTATTTGCCTATTATGGAGCCGGAGTTTCATTTTAATTTTCTGTTTGCGCTTCAGGATAGACCCTGCCACCTCTTACGGTGTATTCATCATCATCTTCAATTGGATTCTCAGGGATATCTTTTAAATAGCCATCCACTAGAACCTGAATATCATCAATACTCTCCAGCGGCGTATTTGTATTTACTGCATAAAGCTCCAAAGCGTCCTCAATCATTTTTACGTTGGCATTGTGTGTTTTTATCCTGGAAGAACTCAGAACATTATTATACCTGGGAACAACCAGGCCTGCCAGAACAACCAGAATGGCCATTACCACAATCAGTTCAAGAAGCGTAAAACCCTTTTTGTTTTCTCTCCATAACATTTGCTTTCAAAAAAGCCTCCCTCAGAAAATAAGCAATAGATATACTTTTTCTCTCTTTTTTTGATATATTATACAATAATTCCTTGATAAAGTATACATATTTATTGTCTTTAAACAATTATACAATGTAAATCTCTAAGCTACCGTAGTCATAAAACTGAATATAGGGAGCAGCACAGCCAGGACTACTCCCCCAACGACAAGAGCCACAGCCAGAATCATAAGTGGCTCGATCACTGCCATCATGGAATTTATCATATATGTTAGTTCCCGTTCGAAGTAATCTGATATGCGGATTAGCGTTTGATCAAGTGTTCCGGTCTCCTCGCCGACCGCAATCATCTGCGTAAACATCGGTTCAAAGACCCCTGTGTTCTCCAGGGGAAGCGTAATTGAATCCCCCTCACTGATGCTGCTCCTGGCTCTGCTTATCGCTCGCGAAATAACAGTGTTGCCGACAGTGTCTTCAGCTAATTCCAGGGCCTCAAGCACTGGTATGCCAGACCTGAGCAACATCCCCATAGTACGTGAGAAACGAGCCGCAGTCATGTGTGATATTGTCCTGCCCAACAAAGGTAAATGCAGACAAAGCTTGTCAATAAATAAACGGCCTTTATCAGTTTTGGCCCAGCATTTAATCAAAAAGAGCAGAATAATAGTACCGATTATCAGAACTAAAATGCTGTTTTGCAGGAATAGGCCAATATTCAGCAACAATCGGGTGGGGAGAGGAATCTCTGCCCCTGTTGCCTGGAAAACACCGGCAAAGCCAGGCAAGACCAGAGTGATAATGAGAAATACCAACACTGCTGTGAAAGCAATTACTATGACCGGATAAATAGAGGCTGACCTTAGTTTACTATGAAACTCCTCTTCTCTCTGTATATATTCACTCAGCCTGTCAAGAACTTCTTCCAATGATCCCGCCAGTTCACCTGCTCTAACCATATTAATATAAACATTGGAAAAGATAGCCGGATGCTTGCCTATGGCTTCCCAGAGTGCCAGTCCTTCTTCTATATCCTTTTGTATCTGTGAAATTGCTTTTTTAAGCCTCTTATTAGCTGTTTGTTCTCCCAGAATTCTCAAGCACCTTGGAATGGGAAGCCCCGAAGATATCATTGTAGACAACTGTCTGCTCATCAGTAGCAAATCATTCAGAAAAACCTTTTTCGAGAACAAATCCACTTCGATATTGCTCTTGGAAGCCTTGATTTCTTTAAGAGATAATATGTAGTAACCCTGTCTGAGCAAATTCTCTATGAGCACGGTTTTATTCTCAGCTTCCAGCATACCTTTTAATTTTCTTCCGCTTATATCCCTGACCCGGTAAGCGTATTTCAAGACAAACTTCTCCCCACCTGCTTATTTGCAACGCAAAGCAACCCTAATCAGTTAATACTGATTACTCCTCAATTTCCAATTAATACGGCTTTCATAACCTCTTCCAGAGAAGTAACCCCCATACGGGCTTTAGTTATTCCATCAGTCTTTATATTGATCATCCCTTCCTGAAGACATATCTGCTGCAAATTATTTTCAGAACCCCTTCCCCGGCTGATAAGGCTTCTTAGTTCCGGTCCAATCAGCATTATTTCCTGCAGAGCAATACGGCCTTGATATCCCAGGTTTCTACATATATTACAACCAGCAGGACTAAAAAAAATATTCCCGCTTTCCTCTGCTATCCCTAATCTCACTGCTGTTTCTTCTTCCAGTCTGTATGCTTGTCTGCAGTTTGGGCACAGTTTTCTCACCAGACGCTGGCTAATAACTCCGCCAAGGCAAGAAGCCAGTAAAAAATCTTCCAACCCCATATCTTTCAGGCGGGCAATACTTCCTACAGCACTGTTGGTGTGCAGAGTGGAAAGAACCAGATGTCCGGTAAGAGCAGCTTGTATTGCCAGTTGTGCGGTTTCGGTGTCACGTATTTCTCCTACCAGAATAATATCTGGATCTTGCCTCAGTATAGAACGCAAACCACTGGCAAAGCTGAGTTTTGCCTTGCTGTTAATCTGCACCTGGTTTATTCCATCCTTGGAATACTCAATCGGGTCTTCCAGGGTAATTATATTTTTGTCTGCAGAATTGATTTCTTCCAGCATTGAATAAAGTGTGGTAGTTTTCCCTGAACCGGTTGGCCCGGTGACAAGAATTAATCCATATGGCAGATGAGCCAGGTATAACAGTCTTTCCTGGTTCCATTTGGATAGTCCCAGTTCTTCAATCCTTTTAAGGATATTGGACTGATCCAGAATCCTTATGGCAATTTTTTCACCATGTATAGTGGGCAAGCTGGACACACGGAAATCTATTCCCTGTCCATCAATATTCATCCGAAAATGTCCATCTTGCGGCAAGCGCTTCTCAGCAATATCCATGCCTGAGATAATTTTTATCCGTGATACAATTGCCGGCAAGGAATTTTTGGGGAGATTTATGACTTCCAGAAGGTTCCCATCCACTCGGAAACGTACCCGAGAAGCTTCTTCCCGGGGTTCTATATGTATATCACTGCAGCGTCCCTCCACAGCCTGATAAAGAATAGCATTTACCAGGCGAATAGTCGGAGCATCGTCTTCAATTTTTACCGTATTAAGATCTTTTCTATTTCTGGGGACCAATTCCTTATCCTGCTGCAGTTCGTTCAAAATTTTTTCCATCCCAGGATCAAGCCTGAAAGCCAGGTAATGGCGAATAGCAGTATCCAGTTCTTTCTCTCCAGCCAGAACCGGAATTACATCCATGCCGGTAGCCATTCTAACATCATCAATAGCTTGTTGGTTCAGGGGATCAGACATGGCAATGATCAGGGAAGATCCATGTCTGGAGATAGGCAAGATGCGGTACAAGCGAATTAAATGCGGGGAAAGCAGCCTGACTGCTGCGGGATCAAAATTAATGCTGCCTATCTGTACATAAGGTATTCCCGGCATACACCCAGGTTTGGGCATAAGCTGTTTTTCTTTCAGAATTCCCTTATTAGGCAGATTTCGTTCTATCTCTGGGCTGCCTTCACGTTGTTCCAGTAATGCTCTGTCCAAATCCTCATGCTTAATCGCTCCAGAAGCCAGCAGTATTTTTTCCAATTCTTTTCGCCTGGCCAGCATACAAGAAGACCTCTCTTTTGTTTTCAATAAAAGCGTTTACCAAAAAGAAAGCAATTTTACCATAAAAACTATTCTACTCAATTTATACCACAATTTTGCTTTTTTTACTATTATTTTCTTGAAAGCGATCATTAGGGCGAAACGCAGGGACGGTTCTTTTGTTTCCTCGTTGAGGAAACAAAAGAACCGTCCCTGCGTTTCGCTGCGTTTCGTGTGTTTCGCCTGTGTTTCCGTCCCCTATTTACAGGCACTCAAAACTACGGATGCTGCCATTAATGTGAAAACTGAAAGGTAAATATAGATTTTGAGGGCCCTCCTCGACATTTTATAACTCCTCCCCAAGGGTTTATCTGTACTGTATGCCGAACCCGACACATGTACACAAAACCCGACAACTGAGAATATATTTTATCATAAGATTCCCAATTCTTAAACCCCCGAGGATATTTTTTTTACTATCCTGTTGTTATTTACCTTTTTGAGCACGCTCTATTGCCTTAATCACTTCCTTTTTATCTTTATCGGCTGTATCAGTTATCAGATAATCACCAATACCCCTGGGTAAAATCAGTCTTAACTTTTTATTGGCAATCTTTTTGTCGTTCAACATGCCATCATATACTTGAGCAGGATCGTAGGAAGGAAAGCCTGGCGATATCCCCAGTCTCTTAAAAAGCTCAAGGATTCTCTCGAGTTCGCTTTGTTCCAGCAAGCCCATATCCAATGCCAGATAAGCTGCAGCCATGGTTCCCATGACTACCGCTTCTCCATGTCGATACTCCTGGTATTCTCCCAGTTTTTCAACGGCATGACCAAAGGTATGTCCCAGGTTCAGGATAGCCCGAACCCCCATTTCTTTTTCATCCTGTTCAACTATTTCGCTCTTGATCCTGCAGGAGCGATAAATCAACTCTTGTAGACAGCCTTCATCTTTCTTAATTATTTTTTCAGCATTATTCTCAATAAAGGAAAAAAACTCTGCTTCATAAATAATTCCATACTTTATCACTTCTCCCAGCCCGCTGAGGTAATCGCGCTGAGCCAGGGTGCTCAATGTGCTGCTATCAATAACTACCATGCGGGGTTGGTGAAAAGCACCGATCATGTTCTTGCCCCGGGGATGGTTAACCGCCACCTTCCCTCCCACACTGCTGTCAACTTGAGCCAGAAGGGTAGTGGGAACCTGGACAAAGTCCAAACCCCTTTGATAAATTGCAGCAACGAACCCTGCCAGGTCTCCTGCCACACCGCCACCCAGAGCCATTATTACAGCATTGCGTTCCAGCTTTGCATCTACCGCCTGGTTCAAAATCTTAATAGCCTCTTCCATGTTTTTGAATTCTTCTCCATCAGGCATAAGAGCAGTTATTGATTCAAATCCTCTTTCACCCAGACTATCCAACAGTTTTTTCCCGTAAAGAGAAAAGACCTTGGGATTGCTTACTACCAGAACTTTATATGTACCGCTGACCCTTCTGAGCAATTCCCCGGTATTTCCGAGAATGCTTGTACCAATAAAAATGGAATAAGTCCTTTCTCCCAGTTTCACTGGAAGTTCTCGCACATGGTTCACCCCTTTTTATAATTAACAATTAATAATTAGTAATTAATAATTAATGTAGAAAAAGCTTTGCTTTTTCTTTTCTTAATTCAAAATTTAAAATTCATAATCAAAATTAATACATTAGCTGCCTTGTTGTCGTGCAATCTTGATTATCTCCTCTACAACCGCGTATAAACCTTTGTTGCTGGTATTTATCCGATAGTCAGCCAAGGAATAATACTCTTCACGGACTTTTAACATCTCTTCTATATCTTCCACTGTGAAATTCTTCTTTAATAATGGCCTTGTTCCCCTTTTGCGGCTAACCCGGTCAAATATTTCCCGGGGATTGGCATCCAGACAAATTAATAAACCGTTTTCTCTGAGAGCCTCGATATTCTCTTTTTTCAATACAGTCCCGCCACCGGTGGCAATAACCAGATTGTCACGCTGGCCCAGTTTTTGCGCCATTAGCCTTTCTTCCGAACGGAACCTGATTTCGCCATGAATACGAAAAATATGAGCTACCGGCAAGCCGGTTACCTTTTCTATTTCCCGATCCATATCAACAAACTTCATTTTAAGTTTCTCAGCTACTTTGGAGCCTACTGAGCTCTTACCTGTACCCATAAAGCCTATTAACACTATATTTTTTGCCATTGCCACACCTTTTTCAAATATTTCTGATTACTATCATAAGCACTTTTTATCTCCTCAACGCTATCACCGGAAAATTTATACATGAATGCCCTGGCAATACCATAAGCAAGCATAGCCTCACCAACAACAGCTGCAGCAGGAACGGCGCAAATATCAGAACGCTCAACATCTGCCTTTTCTTCCTGCCAGGAATTGGTGTTCACACTGCTCAAAGGCTTATACAAAGTAGGAATAGGTTTCATATAGGCCCGTGCCCAGATAGTCTCTCCATTGCTGATACCGCCTTCTATGCCTCCTGCACGATTAGTTTGCCTGCATAAGCCCTGGGCTTTGGTGTAAAAGATCTCATCGTGAACTCCGGAGCCGGGGGTTCTTGCATTGGCTATTCCTTCACCTATTTCCACAGCCTTGATAGCTGGAATACTCATCAGCAGAGAAGCAATTTGGGCATCCAGCTTTCTATCCCAGCTCACATGACTCCCCAGGCCAGGAGGAACACCAACAGCTCCCAATTCAAAGCTTCCACCAAGTGATTCTCCTCCTTCACGAGCCTTATCAACCAAAACCATCATTTCTTTTTCCATATTCCTATCAGTACAGCGAAGCGGTGATTTTTCAACCAGAGCATAAAAATCCGGCAGGTCTTCTCTTGAGGGATGCCAGCCTTCGCTAAACAAATCACCTAGAGATATGAGTTCACTATAGATGTATATGTCAAAAATTCTTAATAATGCCTTAAAAATAGCTCCTGCAGCAACACGTACAGCAGTTTCACGAGCACTCGCCCTTTCCAGAATATTGCGCATATCTTCCTGCCGGTATTTCATGGCACCTGCAAGATCAGCGTGACCGGGGCGCGGTCTGACTACTTTTCTGTCATCTATTCGGCTGCATTCTCCGCTGTTCATTATTTCCTGCCAGTTTTCGTAATCCCGGTTTCTAATCAAAAAGCTTATAGGACTTCCCATGGTTAAATTATTTCTCACTCCAGAAATAATCTCTATGGCATCACTCTCGATGTTCATCCGGCCACCCCTGCCGTAACCTTTTTGCCTTCTCTGCAATTCCATATTAATACAGTCCTCGTATATTTCAATTCCGGAAGGCATACCTTCTATCAGGCCGACAAGCCCTTTGCCATGTGATTCCCCGGAAGCAAGAAACCTTAACACCGGAACATTCCCCCTATTTCTTCTTGATATATCCTCCCCTGAACTGTTTGGGCTCCATGAATACCAGAAAAGCAGCCGGATCCTTTTCATATATCTTATCAGCTATTACTTTTGCCATATTTCGCCTGACAACTATATTAAGTACCAGCTTCGGCCCAACCTTACCAATAGCTTCCCAGGTAGTAACCGGATAACCTTCGTCCCTTAATTCATGAACAACATGGAAGTGTTCCCGGTCAATAATTGCCTGTATACCCCGATATCCAAGGGCTAACCTTTCTTCAATAACACTGCCTAAAAGAACTCCCATGGCAAATCCAAAGCAAAAAATAGTCAATTTAAGCGGATCGTCAAGAGAACCCACTACCATACCCAGAGCCACTGTATAGACCAGTATTTCAAAGAAGCCTATCAATGCTGCCGGGACCTTATTGCCCCGTATAACCAGAATCATGCGAATAGTCCCCAGCGAAACATCAATAATGCGAGCAAAAAAGATAAACAAAAGCTCAAATATCACAAAAACAGTACCTCCTAAATCACCAGTTTGCAGGCGGCCTTTCTGAAACCCTTACTCTTCCAGCAACGGGATTAACTATTATATACAATTTATCGTTGCTCCTGTTCTTTAGTACTACAGTCCCTCCGGAATCCGGTGCTCCTGAAGGAGAAAAAGTGCATTTTTTCCTGCCAGTATCTCCGCTGAAAGTAGATGTCCCTGCATAGCTAATACCTGAATTGAGCCAGTATGTGGCTTCACCTGCAAATTTATATTTTGTACTTTCAGTGTAAAAAATTACGCTTTGCGCTTCGCTGCTCATAATAGCCTTTTCCCTGGCTGTTTTTAAAACACAGGCCATTTGCCTGGCATCTGCTTTGAGTTTGTGCACTCCAATAGTTCCAGTAAAAACAGGAGTAGCCAGAGATATCAAAATAGCCATTATTAATAAGACCAGAATAAGTTCAACAAGGGTGAAACCCCGGTTATCTGAGTTGATACAGCACCACTTCTTTCATATAGTCAAGTGGCGGGCTTACATTAAGCAAAATTTGCAGGCTCAATGCCCCTTGATGAACAAACATACCCAGCCCATTAATCGTCTTTAATCCGCGCTCCCTCCCCAATCTTAAAAACCTGGTTTCCAGAGGATTATAAATCAAATCACAGAGAACAGTGTTTTTCCCGACAGAATCAATTCTATTCAGAGGCGATTCTTCGGTAAATGGATGCATGCCCACTGGAGAACAATTGACAATTATATCAGCCAAACGACTTAAAGCAGCAAATTCTTTTTCATTCATAATTCCAGCTGAACTCCTGCACCCTGTACTGCCAGCAATAAATTCTGCCAGACCCGCAGCGCGCTCATAATCTATATCCAAAAAATCCAGCTGTCTTATTCCTTGCCGGGCCAATTCATAAGCTACTGCCCGGGCTGCTCCTCCTGCACCGATAATTACTGCCTGCCCGCTTATGGACACCCCCTCTTCCAAAAGGGCTGCGACAAAAGCTTTGCCATCCGTATTATAGCCCACCAGGCGTCCTTTATCATTGCTTATTAGATTTACTGCTCCACAGGCAGCAGCCTCTTCAGATAAATCATCCAAATATGGAATAACCTTTTCCTTATAAGGAATAGTAACATTGACTCCGCGGATATTCAGGGCGATGATAGCTTTTATGGCTTCTTCAAGCTTATCAGGGAAAATTTCAAAAGGCAAATAAAGATAGTTGAGCTTCATTCTTTCCAATGTTGCATTATGCATTACTGGCGAAAGACTATGTCCCAAAGGATTGCCAAATAAAGCCAGAAGCGATGTATCACTGTTTATAGGCATCTACTCCACCCCTTTACAAGAAAGCGAATGCCGGGTGGCATTCGATGGTATGTCAAATTATTACACTCTTTATTTGCTTTTGCAAGCGAGCCTCAGGTTCTTCAGCTTCAAGCATTATTTTAAAAATCAGGAAAACTTCCCCTGCTGATATCTTTTTTCAGACAACGTAAAACAAAATATTCCAAAGTTCGAGATACCTTGGTACCCATAAACTCTCTACTGGCTATGGGCACCACCAAGATGGTAAACAAGCCGGCCCTTTTCCCCCCCAGTATATCAGTAAATATCTGATCCCCGATTACTGCCGTTTCCTGCGGGTTTACTCCCATAAGAGAAATAGCTTTATAATACCCTCCCCGGCGCGGTTTTTTTGCCCGGTGTACAAAAGGTATATCAAGTGCCCGGGCCACATCCATTATTCTCTGTTGCCTATTGTTGGACAATATGCAGACCTTGAACCCTCGCTGTTTTACAAGTGAAAACCATTCCTGGAATTCTTCTCTGATATGATTGCTATTCCACTCTGTTATCGTATTATCAAGATCCATAACAAAGGCTTTGATATTTTGTTCTTCAAGCCTGTCCAGAGGAATATCCAGGAGGGAATCTACATAGAGCCGCGGATATAATAATCTCAACATACTTTCCTCATGCTATTCTTTGTTAATTTTTTCACGCAAAAGCGCTGCAGCCAATTCAGGGGCTACAGGATTAATATAATAACCACTCGATATTTCCAGACCATTTCTTACCAAAAAACGAGGATTAATTTCCAACCACCAGTGATGCCCCTCTTTATAAGGGACGTTTACCGGTGCAGTATTTATTACGATGTTGTATGCCGGATCGTTCAGTAGAGTAATCATGACATTAAAAAATTTTTTGATTGTAAGAGCCAGATCTTTTATCTCCGGTTCAGTAATTTCTGCAAAATGTTCCGTATGTCTTTTCGGTATGATCCAGGTTTCGTAAGAAAACCTGGATGCAAAAGGGCAGAACAGAAAAAAATACTCACTTTCAAATACCAGGCGTTTATTCTCTTCTCTTTCCGATTCCATCAAGACGCATAAAAGGCATTGCTTCTTCTGCTCAAAATAAGTAAGCAGACCCTGCTGATTGTCGGGCGGCATAGGAAGTGCCAGCAATTGAGTATGACTGTGCTCCTGAGAAGCTCCAGCAAAAAGCCCTTTATTCTTATATATCTGAATATATTTTACCCTGGAATCAGCGGACAATGCCCGGTATCTTTGCTGAAGCATCCGATAAACCAGTTCTATCCTATCCACAGGCAAATTGTGAAACTCCACCTCATGTTCCGGGCTTCCTATTATTACCTCCTGCTGTCCCAGGCCGTTACAAGTACTATAAAACTCGGAATCATTAATACTCAATTCACCTTCCAGCTTGAATGCAGAGTATTTGCTGCTTACAACTCTAACAGTCCATCCCGGTGTATTGGGTCGCGAATTGTTATTCCGAACAGCTGCAATTTCCGGTGTAGTAAGAGCTTCATTTCCGGCACAAAAAGGGCAGGACAAACTGCTGCCCCCAATATGAACACCGTTTTTGTTAATGGGAAAATCATGTGGATTCAGAGCCTGCTCGGTAGCAATAATAACCCAGGCATCTTTTACTATATCTTTGCGCAACTCAGGCATTGCGATATCCCCCTCAAAGCAGATCCCTAAGCCAGGACGAACAACTTCCCAAACTGCTTTCAACACTTCATTTCATTAGCCCCTGTCATCTTCTCTTGAGCCACTGAAGCCCAATAATTATCTTTAAATATAAGTCTTTTCTAAACATTTTACCAGAAGAAAACAGGCAGCCTTTAAATTCTGTTACAAAAGCCACCCCATCAGCAAGCAAGTACTATTTAATATTTTATTTGAGCATCAGCAGAGCAAACCCCAACAACTCCGGAGAGTAAATCTTGAGCTCCTTGGATTTTGCCTCTGGATGACATTTATTAAAAAAACCATATTTAATCATCGGAAAGCCCATTGCTGGAGTCTAGTTTTAGGAATTCCAGAAAGTAAGATACAATTTCCGGATCAAACTGCGTACCGGCACAGCTTTTGATTTCCTCCAGGGCATCCGTACAGCTGACAGTGTTTTTGTAAGAACAAGAAGATGTCATAACATCAAAAGCGTCCACAACTGCCAGTATCCTCGACAGCAAGGGAATCTCTTCCCCTTTAAGCCCTTTGGGATAACCCTTGCCATCCCATCTTTCACGATGTGCCAGAATCTCTTCAGCAATAGATGGAAATTCCGGGGAAGACTGCACTATACGAAAACCTATTTCCGGATGCTTTTTAACAATTTCCCACTCTTCTGCAGATAAGGGCCCTGTTTTTTTCAATATATCCTGGGGAATGCCGACCTTTCCTATATCATGCAAATTACTGAGAACTGCCAGTCTATCCAGTTCATTTTCCGCCAAACCGATACATCTTCCCAGCTGCAAAGCCAATTTTTGCAACCTGGAAGTATGTTCACAACTCTCCCCTGTTCTCTCTGGAAGTGTAAGTTCCAGAGATTTCATAATAATGTTACGAGTATTTTTGCTTTCCAGCAATTTATTCCTGTACATTATATTTTCAGCTTCTTGCATTACCTTAAAAATATCCTGCTCATCATTCTCCTTGGTAGCTGTCCCCAGAGCAATGCTGGGCTTTATTAGTCCGGTTTTACAGTATTCACAATTCTGTTTTATCCTGCTGCAAATTTCACTGGCAGTATTGCTGCCCGTCTGAGGAAGCAAAACCACAAATTCATCACCACCCCAGCGGGCAATAATATCTTCTTCCCGGCAGGATTTTTTTAGTATCCTGGCCATGTTTACGAGTAATTTATCCCCTTCGTAATGCCCAAAAGCATCATTTAAGAGCTTCAGCCCATTGACATCACCCATAATAATACTCAAGGGCAATTGCCGGGAAGCATCCAGTCGTCGAATCTCTTCTTCAAAAAAAGCCCGATTATAAACATCAGTCAAGCTGTCATTAAAACTCAAATATCTGATCTTTTCTTCACTTAACTTACTCCTGGTAATATCTCTCTTGGTTCCCACCATCCTCAGAGGCTTGCCATTAAGATCCCTTGCCACCACTTTTCCTCTGTCCAGAACCCATATCCATTCTCCGGATTTTGTTTTCAACTGATGCTCTGTTTGATAGCAGTATGTTTTGCCTTCCAAGTGATCTTGCAAAGCATTTTGAACTACCGGCATATCATCAACATGGATCAGATTTAGCCAGATATTGATATGACCCATAGGTTCAGAAGATTCATACCCCAGCATGCTTTTCCATCTGTCACTGTAGTAGACTTCTCCAGTCTGTATATTCCAGTCCCAGATGCCTTCATCTGTTCCCCAGATGGCCAGTTCCAATCGTTCTTCACTTTCTTTGAGTTTTCTGTTGGTTTCAATAAGAACCCTCTGGTATTCCTGAAGTTGGGTATTCAGCTTCGATATTTCTTGATAGCTTGCTTGAAGTGCATCATATTGTTGCCGGATTTTATCTCTGGCATCAGCAGAATATTGCTTTGATTTTAAAGTCGTATGATTCCCGTTAGCTGTTGAGGACATACTTTTCTCCCTGGCATGCTTTATCTCTTCACCGATTTCAGTACCCCTTATTTCTTTATTCATTGTATTCTCCCAGAGTAAGCTAAAGACTATTTATATTAAAATATTCTTAATCATCTTACTTTATTATTATATATAGAATTTATTTCTCTATTTTACAAAAAAGTCCTGCAGCAAAATAAAAAAATACATATAATAGTCCTGATTTTTGCCAAAGTCTTATTTTTTACCTGAGAGAATTACCTGTCCCATTGCCACAGATGCCCCCTCAAAATAACGAGTGAGAGATGCAAAAGAATTAATCATCCTACCCTCACATTAAAGCAAAACCGTTCAAGTTTTCAGGCTGATTTCGCTTATCAGCTTTTTTAGTGCTTTTTTCTCAATACGAGAAACATATGATCTTGATATTCCTAATTTTTTGGCTATTTCCCTCTGGGTCTGTTTCAAACCATTAAAAAGCCCATATCTCATCTTGATAACCTCTTGTTCGCGGCTGGACAACAGTTCAATTTTATCCTTGATTTTCTCCCCCTGTAATTTCATCTCTACAAGGTCCACAATTTCATTATCGTTAGTAAGAATGTCAATGAGCGATATTTCATTACCTTCTTTATCATACCCTATGGGATCGTAAAGAGATACTTCCTGCTTTATCTTCCTGGTATTGCGCAGGTGCATCAGCACTTCAGTGTAAATGTCAAGTCCTAGCTAAAGGCCTTGGTTCTTAGAGGGGTGGATTTTTGAGGCTGTTTTGGAGAGCGTCTGTTTTCATTATTACTGATACCGATAAACCATCTAATCCTTTTCCATAAGCAGTACGTACTGGTCTGCCTGATACAATTACCTGGGATACCAATAATCTTATCAGAGCCTTTTTTTCTTTGGATTCAAGTGAATCGATGCCGTTTAGAATCTCAAGGGCTTTAAGACGATATTCGTTCAAAGAAGAATGAATGGATTTTACGCGTAATAAGGTAGCCTTTAATTCGCTTTGGCGACTTTTTAACTGTTCCTGTCTGCGTCTGAGATTCTTTAGTTTATTTTTTATTTTATCATCAAGTTCAACCAGGCCTAAAGACAAAGTTTCCAAAATAGTCTCTCGGCCTTTTTCAGTATCAGCAAGATGCTTTTGTATGCTGCTTAATTCTTTTTCGATATGATCGGTGCTATTATTCTTTATTGCTTCTTCAGCAATTGTGTCAGAATCAGTTAGCAAAGTCTTGATTTCTTCCCATACAAGTTCTTCTATTGACTCTGCCATTATAAACTTGGCAGGGTTACAACCAGTATTACGAGAATTACCAGGTCTTCTAAAACAGCTGTATCTACGATAGCCTTTATTCCACCATTTTGTATAAACCCCAGTCATAGGATTGCCACAATCGGAACAAGTAATTATTCCTGATAACAGGTACTCATGTTTCGATTTTCCAGCCCAAAGTCTTCGAGCTTCTTTCAGCTTGTCTTGAGCTGCAACATAAACTTCCATATCAACAATACCAGGAACAGGTATAATGGAATTACCGTATTGCCATTGTCCAACATAAACAGAATTTACAAGTATTTGACGGACAACCTGACGATGCCAGAAGCCTACTCGTTTTTTAGTCGGTATAAGCATCGAATTCAATCTCTCTGTTAAAGCTATTATGCTTATATCTTCGGTAACAAACCAATCAAAAATTTTCTTTACTATTTCGGCCTCTTCCGGATGTAGACTCACTACACCAGCTTCTGGATTATAATTATATCCATATACATTAAAATTTCCTGGAATACCTCCCTGTTTAGCTTTCTGATGTTTGCCGCGAACCATTCGCTCTCTGATTTTTTCCCGTTCATATTCTGCTACAGCGCCTTTGAGACTGTAAAACAACCTGCCTTCTGCAGTGTCTCTCCATTCGAAGTCTAAAAATTCCAAACGGATACCGGCTTTTTCAAATTCTTCTGTTAATAGTAACTGATGAGCTAGTTTACGACTTAATCTATCCGGGTCACGGGTAATAAAAACGTCTATTAATCCATTAGAAATATCTTGCCGCAAAGATTCCAGGCCTGGCCGATCTAAACTGGCTCCAGATAATCCTTCATCCGCGTATTCAATTATTTTTGTTGCACCCAGTTCTTTAGCCCGGAGACTACAGGATTCCTTTTGTTCAGCTAAAGAATACCCATGTTGAGCTTGTTCATCTGTTGATACTCTTATATATACCCCCGCGCGCATTTTCCTGCTCCTTTTTTTGCATTTCCTCTTTTACTTTTTTCGCCAGCAGCCTATAAGCATCACGCAATCCGGTTCCCCCGGCATATACTAGATTTACACGTGCTCCTTTATCTGTTGCTTTTATATCCTCCATTTGTTCATCCCCTCCCTGATATAATCTATGAAGATTATGAGATGTCCTATAATGGAAAAACCCGGCATAAAAGCCGGGGCAGCCTTGATATCATTATTTCAACAAGCATATTAGATTTGAGCGAAGCGACCGGGTGGATAAACCCCGCCGAAAAATATATTTAATGGCAGACGAACAACGCGATTCACAATATAGGGGTCAAACTGGCTATCCTGGTGTTCTATTATCTCGTTGACGGCAGAACTGAATTCCTTTCTTGATTTATACGGCCTGTGTGAAGTCATGGCATCAAATGCATCGGCAACAGCTATGATGCGTCCTGTAAGAGGAATACTCTCTCCTTTAAGATTATATGGATATCCTTCTCCGTCCCATCGCTCATGGTGTGAATTAATACCTTTAATAACATCGCTATCCATTACCTGTTTAAGCAAATCAGCTCCTGAAACAGGATGCTTTTTCATCGTGGCCCATTCCCAACTATCAAGCTTCCCAGGGTTATTTATAATACTTTTGGGCACCTGAATTTTACCTATGTCATGCAAGTAAGCAGACATATTCAGGGTTTGTAGTTCTGCTGCAGTCAAATCTATACTCCGGCCTATAAAAGCTGAAATGGAAGCTACCCGGCAGCAATGAAAATATGTGTTTAAATCATAATTCTTGATTTGCAGAAGGTATGAATACATAATCGGATCCACATTCATCAATAATTCTCTCCCTTCAATCTTTTTGTTCGAGCTCATCACCTCCCTTAAACAAAAAAACGCGGCCAACGTTGTTTTTACACAACGCCGCCACGCTTAAGCCTAAAACACCAAAACCGTTATTTTACAATATACACATGGATTTTTGGCGGTACCGCCGGTATAAAAATAGGGTCCTTCATGAAAACTGCGGTAATTGTTCTGTTTCCTGTCATGGATATTGAACAGCTTGTATCAGTACTGATTACGTCGGCACCTTCCCGCCATTCCAAAAAGTACGTTCCGCTGCTTACTGGTTCTGCTGTCAGGGTTACCATTTGGTTTGGACTATAAGCCCCGATCTCGTTGGAATTAATATTTACCGGAAATACCGGGGCATTTACACGATTTAACCCTGACGGCCCTGGTGGATTACCACCCGGTGTAGCTATTGCATCTCCTCTGCCGTTTTGTATCGACAAGGACTCCAAGGTCAGTAGAAAATGATTGATAACTTTGACCGTTTGACTTACCGGATCGCTCCAGGTATCTTCAGAATCCTGAACGCGCAGCGTTACAAGATATTCACCTACATTAGACCAGCTTACCGGGAATGGGTTCGGATTTACCTTGTTCAGCGTTCCTATCTCTTGTATAGTCCACTCCCAATTAACAAGCGGATCTCCATCCGGATCATAGGAACTGTCAATCAATGAGCATAGACTGTTAACAACAACCGGGTTAGGCAATGCGTCAAAGGCAGCTATGGGTTTATTATTAAGGACATTAAATAATTGCTGATCGGTCCAATTCGACCAGGCACCATGAGCATCCCGCACCCTGAGCCGTATTGCATAAACTCCTTCAGACGTGAAAGAAGAAGGAATAACAGCACAAGGAATCCATTCTTCCCCTATACTTGTATTTCTATATTGCCATTCCCAATTACGCAAACCTTTTTTCCCTTCAGGATCAGTATTAAGCAGGTCAGGGTCGTAACTATTATCGGTTATGACCAGTTCATCAGTTTTATTAATTGTTGTTGATGAAAGAGCAAAGGCAGCTATTGGTTTGCGGTGAACCAGAACAGTTAGATATGCATCAGAGCTGGACCATTTGGCCCCGGCCTTAGGGTCGTTCATGTATTCTTCACTGGTAACCGGGATATCTTTGGCCCTGTACCTTACCTGGAAAGTCCCCGCCTTATCAAATGCGGTTGGGGGAAGGTCCATTTGGGCACCATTCAAATAGGACATACCCATTGAGTTGCAAAGGCTGTATGATCCTAGTTTTGCCGGATCATGGCTAAACTCCCAGCGCATTGTCCCCGCCGGGTCAGTCTCCGGGTCTGAATAATTGCCTGTTAGCTCAACCTTCTGGTTTACCAGGACTATATTATCCGCTCCCCGTTCTAAATTCACCTGGGCAATTATCTTTTGGGCTAATTCTGCCAGCGGCCCGTGCATGGTATCTGCTGTCTGTATCCACCAGCCCCCTTCCGATCCCTGTATTAATTCATCGGCCTGGGTTTGCATCTGGCCTGTGGCCGGAGAAATAACCGCCGTATATAAATGGTTTAACTGTAGTGCTGTAATAATAGAGTTTTTATTTTGGGCAAAATCCTGATAACTGCTTTCATCTATTAAGGACACAATAAAGTTTTTATTATCTGATGACCAGCTATGATTATTAATCACCTGTTTTAAATATTCCAGGCCCTGCAGTTGTCCAAAGGCCCTGAGAGTTCCGTCCCTGGAACCGTCAGCACCGATACCATAGCAAAGCAACCGGTCAGAATCATGCCAAATATATTCATGTGGAATGGTTATAATAATGCTTCCATTGTCGGGATTTATAATCCGGGTAACTGCTTTCCCGGCATCGTAGCTTTTCAGGACAATTCCACCAAATAAAAGCTTATTGCCAATAAACTTCCCTTCGCTGATACTTTTCTGCCAGAGCAAACTACCAGATGAAGAATAGTATTTATTCACGCCAGCATTTTGTAATATAAAGCAGCCGTTTTCAAATATAATGCTGTTTTGCCCGCTTGCAATAGCGGTACTACCGTTATTGCTGTAAATCGTATTGTTTACGGTGTATTCGTCGCTGGAAACTGCCAATGTATAGTTTACCAGGCTGTTATTTATTTTTGATATGGACGGCTCATATTTGGGGGACCACTGTGTAGGACGCCAGTTGCTTGTATATTTGGACGTGGTCCAGGCAATTGAAAAATCAGGTTTTATTATTGAGTAATAAATATCGCTGGGGCCATCATCAACATTATATATAAATTCGGCTTTGACTCCAATTATACTGTTGTTTACACATTGGGCGGTCATTTGGAATTTGGTAGCCCAGGCGGAAGTCGCGGGCAGATTACCCGGATATAGTTCGGTATAGGTATTTCTATGAGTTATCGCTCCAGTGCTGTTGTTAATTGTGTATAGATAGGCATAATCCTGTCCATAATCGGAGCTAAATTGTGCGCAGCCAAATAATACAGCTGTTTGGTTTCCGGTATACGGTGCCACCAAACAAGCACCTTCCCCATGCTGGTATCCGGCCACATTATTATTAATATTTATTGGTACTTCCTGAGATGATATAATTCCCGATGTATTGGCTACCTTAAACCAGTTAAGGCCATGTATAACTACCAAACTGTTGTTCATAGCAGGACTGAATTTAAGAGTATTGTACATTCTATATCCATGTGCATTGGTAGGGTATTGATAGGATAAAATATTATTAAATCCTTCAGGGCCTACCATAACAACATGATCCCAATAGTTTGAACTACTTAATATCTCCGTTCTTTTAAATATGAAATGTTCATTGTCTGAGAATTGATGTACTAGATCGGCTGTAACGGTATCATCCCACCGGCGGTAATATTCCATAAATATTTGATTCCATCCTAATGTCAGGTCAGGCTTTATTTTTTGTATCCCGTGTTTACATTCCCTCCAAGTACTGATTATTTTTTCTCCTTTGTAACGGACAAATACGCTGCTGTCCGGGCTTAAGAGCAGCCCTTCAAACGTATAGGTCCATTCTGCCGTATTAGCCGGAATCGCTGCTGATATGAGGCTGTCGTAAGTTGCTTTGGGAGTTATAATATTCCTCTCTGCATCTATTCGGGCCACACTATTAGAAAAGTTTTCAAAATAAGTTCCGTCAGAAAGCCTGTATGTCGAAAATGGCTCCGTTCTTTCCCCTGTATTCATATTTACTGCATGGTTTGTGGGTTGCCAGTTCCATCTTGGCTTTTCTTTTATATAATACCAATCCGTAGTCAGGGGGGAAATTCCCTGTATTTCCCCTGTAGCGACAAACGGGTTAGAGACTGAATATTTCTGCTGCAGTTCCCCGGCCTGTACCCGTTCTGTTCCCGTCACCGGGTCAATTCCCCCGGCTTCAAGGGCGGCTATGAAACCGGCCTGGGAGGATTGGAGGCTGTTGTATTTGCTGTCCGAGATCGTATAGTCTGCGGCAAATTGTACGTCTACCGGCATTTTCTTTTGTATCTCGAAGGCCGTTGTGGGTGCAAGGTTTATTACTATTACCTCTTTTTCCAGTGCTGGTTTTGAGGATGTATCTCCGGTCAGGCCGTTGGTCATTTCGCCCCAAACTTCAGCACGTTCTCTTACTGTCAACTCCACCTTGTACCGGCCGGTCTTGTTGAATTTAATCCTGGGGTTTGTGTCATTATCAGAAACTTGAATCAAGGCCGCTGCTTTGCCGGTATCTCCCGGATGAATGGTTTCATCCTCTGGATCAGTATAACTGCCGTTATTGTTTCCATCATAGTATAATGTCCAATCTCTTAAATAAATTTCATCCCCCAGTGCTCCGTCTGGAGCAGCCGGGCGGCTCTGGTCATGGATGGTAAGCTCGTATCCCTGGTAAGAATTGCGCAGGGCTTCTGAAACTAACCAGAAGTCAGCAATTGGCGGCTGGTCTGGATAGATGCTAAATATCCTTTCTGCCCATTCTGATTCATAGTCATTCGTATCTTTTACCTTGAGCCGAACCTTCCAGTTCCCGGTCTCATTCAATACGCTGTTGGTTAAATTCCTTTCCCCGGGAGTTCCCTTACCCAATGGATACCTGCCGGTATAAGCGTGTTTCAGGCTTCCATCAGGACCGTAGAATTTCCATTCCATCTCTTCCCATTTAATATCTCTGCCATTAGCCGCTGTGCTTTCATCGCCATCTACGTGAAATTCCCGGCCTATCATGATGCTGTCGCTGGAAAGGGTGATAACCGCCGCCGGCATGGCCGGGCCAACTACTACGCTTTTGGTGCAGCTGTCAGAATCCCCGTCCTGGTCCTCTACCCGCAGGGTAATTTGATAGGTTCCCACCTCGTCCCAGGTGACGTTTACATTTTGATCACTTGATCCGGGCTG
>JAHDSE010000121.1 GCA_018432955.1 Syntrophomonadaceae bacterium | reverse complement strand
ATTGAAAAACCCATGATTTTTTCAGCTTTATAAGGGGCACTTTGCAGGGCTTCTTTAGATTAACCGATTCTTTTTTCCTTGTGGGGATATTTCTGATTCAATCGAAAACTTAGAAACCTGATTCAGTTTTCGTTGGATCTTTCCAAAACTGGACCGCCGAATACAAAATGAAAAATCTTTTCTCAAGACAATTCATTTGAAACATATTTTTCCTGCCGGCGGTCTGCTTAAATCTGCCCCGAAAACGTTTGTTAAGATAATGGTAAGAACAGAGAAATTGAAAAACCCGTGATTTTTTCAGCTTTATAAGGGGCACTTTGCAGGGCTTCTTTAGATTAACCGATTCTTTTTCATCGTGGGGAATTTCTGATTCAAGCTACATTTTTCAAGGGAATTTTGGATCATGGAATGCTGTCAGAAACTGGACCGCCGAATACGAAACGAATAACTTCACTCATAAACAATTCATTTGAAATATATTTTTCCTGCCGGCGGTTTGCTTAAATATACCCCGAATACGTTTGTTGAGATAAAGTTACGGAAAGTGCAATTGAAAAAACCGTGATTTTTGTAGCTTTATAAGGGGCACTTTGCAGGGCTTCTTTAGATTAAGCGATTCTTTTTTCTTTTGGGGATTCTGATTCAATTGAAAAATTAGTAACCTGATTCAGTTTTCGTAAAATCTCTCCAAAACTGGACCGCCGGATTCGATATGAAAATCTTCCCCCTTAACCAATTCAATTGAAATATATTTTTCCTGCCGGCGGCCTGCTAAAATCTTCTCCAAATAAGTTTGTTAAGATAAAGTTAAGAAAAGTGAAATTGAAAAACTTCAGTTTGTTATTTTGCTCTCATTGCTAAAAAGGTAGAACTATCTCCAAGATGAAATCTAAACTCGCCCTCCAGTACGTCTTTTTCTTTAATTTTTACCCAGCCACTACCAAAAACATGGTCGCACTCCTCATTTCCTTCAAAGGTGAATTCAAATCTTTTGCCATCGGCATATTCAACGATTCTTCCGTCGATATCACCATAAACTAAGCCAAACTGAAAATGCCCCATGTTGTCTGGCTCTATCATAATATAAGCCTGAACGTCCATATTGAAATAGTCCTCGTCCCATTGTTCCATCTCATAAATGTGCCATTCCCCTGTGAAGTCCATAACTTTGACTTTCCTTTCTTGCATAAAAACATCACTATACAGCATCGTGAACTTGAATCTTTAGGAGATTATTCATTCAGTCAAATTGCAGATTTAGAAGGAGCACTTCACAGGGCTGGATTTCAGATTAAAGTAATTCTTTTCTGTTGAGGGACGCTTTGGAGTTACGGTGAAATGTAAAGACTGGACCGCCGAATATGAAATGAAAATTTCAGCCTTCACTCAACTTCGGTCGGCAAGAGTAAAGTAAACCTGATAGAGCAGATATAACTTCTGAAAAGTCTACATGAAGAACATTAATTCATTGAGACTTTTTAATTGTCACCCAAGTAGTCATTCCTCCTTCTCCAGATGCTTTTGGGCGTTTTTCAGACTTCCAGACCCCCTCTCCAAATATCATATTGAGAGCTGGTGTCACATTATTAAAGGCTATTGTGCCTCTTTCTTCTTTATCAATAAAATCTGGAAGCCTGGTTTCTAGAGCAACAGCAATGCCTTTCCATGGTATTCCTTTTTTTTCAATTCTGCTTATTAATTCCACATCGTTTTTTAATTTCTGAATTGCATCGGCAACATATGAGCTAAAATAGTCTTTTTCCACGCATTCCTCGTTTTCTTCGTAAATGTCATCTTTGATATTTTCTATACTTGAGTCGTCTTTTCCGTAAGTAAAATTGCTAAATTCATCGCGAAGAGTTTTAGCAAATGTTTTCACTCCAGGTAATTTATATTCAGGGTCTCGTGCTTTGTATAGATGCTCAAATGACATTACACGGATTGGAATTGGATAGCTTGTACCACCTGCACTACTCCAGTAAACACCATTACCAACAATGGGCTCGTTTAAAAGAGAACTCAGTATATCATCGCTAAAGTGTGCATTTGCTTTTTTAAGTGCTTGAAGATCTCCCGCAGAAATCAGATGGAAAGTGAACCAGTTGTCACCTTGACTCAAAATTTCATTTGATATACTTCCTGGTTGCTGAGTTATTAAAACTGCACCCAAATCGTATTTTCTTCCTTCTTTAACCCAACTAACATATGGTGCAAAACTTTTTGTATTTCCAAGAACAGATTGCGCTTCTTCAATTACAGCTATTGTGGGAATAGTCTTGGAATCAGCTTTTGTGAATTGATCTTGATTATATTCAAAAATACGTTGTAAGATGAGACCTGAAAGAATCAAGGCTGGCTCTCCTCTTAACTGAGAAACATCAATTACACATAATTTTCCAGCTTTTAAGCTGTTAAGCAACATATCCCACATCAAACTTCCAGGATCATGTAACATTCTGACAACTGAAGTCATATTGGCACGTGCGGCATTCATTTCTACATCTTGGCCGTCATCCAGACCTAAAAGCCTCTTTACTTCACCACCATCTGCATAGTTTCCATCCTTGTGAATTAAGTTAACCAATTTTGCCCAGTTATCACTGCTCAGTCCCCTTAATTTTCTCACATTTTGTTGTTCTTGTT
>JAHDSE010000124.1 GCA_018432955.1 Syntrophomonadaceae bacterium | reverse complement strand
TCATCCCCCTTATTTTGCTTTAAAATACGGAACGCCATCTTTATTTTTAGCATCATTTAAATTCATACCCAGTACAAAATAAAAATTTATCTCGTCAATTGACATTCCCCAGTTGTTCCCAGCCTGTAAATAATATATACTCGTTATTTTCTCCAAGCGAGTGTAGTAGTTACTATCATATTCCTCAAGTTTTTGCTGAATCTTGGGCAGTAATGCTCTTACATCCGTTTCTTTCATTTTCAGTCCCTTCAACTGGCTTCTAAAAGGTGTTGCTCCTCGATCCGCATTTTGTATTGACAGCAGATGTTGAGCTAGTACTCCGGTTAAGAATACTGCTTTTTTGGCATCATTATCGATTGTCGAACTAAATTCTTCAAAAAAGCGTTTAACCCGAAGGTCCAAATCCTCTGCCGCCATCACTTCATTCTCCTTATTCATCAACCCCAGGTCACCCCCCGTGTTTTTTAGTACTCCAAGTTCACTTAAAAACAGCAGACATATAAAGGTCTGCATGACTTCAATTTTCATGTAGCGGTTGTCGTTAAAAATAGCTCTCAATCTGTCCATAATTAATTCCAGAATAAACTGTTTATCAATTTTCTCATCCTTAAATGTTTTGTTAACAATCTCCAAAAAGCCCTTCACAGTAGGAAACAACTTGCGCAGCACGCCATAATTGAATCGAACATCCTGAATCAGTTTGGCACTGAATTTTTGGTCTTTAAAAATGAAATGGTCTTCCGCCCTCTGCTTGGCGGCAAATAATGTCCGAATACGCGAGGGCAGGATGTCCTCCATCAGCAGCAAAATGATAAATTTCTTGCTCTGCTCCTGAAAAAACAAGAATTTTAGTGATACTATATCTTCTACATCTTTTAAGTACCCCAGGATATCTTCTTCATCTGCCGCTATTCGATCGGCCTGGGATAAAGATACCTTGCCTTCACCTTCCTGCCGGAAACTATAATAAATGTCCATAATTTTATCTAATAATTCATCCTGCTTGTAAATAACTTCGGGTATGAGATAATACCTCATACCAGCGAATCTAAATTCCAGCAATTCTCTCATATAAGCCGCACCTTCGTTTAATTGCAGCAAACACTCAAAGCAAAGAGGAAAGTTCTTATATCCCTTTTCCTTTTTCATACCCCCGGCAATATAACCGGGTTTGTCCAGAGAATAAAAAGTAATCGGTGAAGCATCGCCAAATACCGTAGTTTTAGCATTACACAGGCAGCAATTCCCTTCACTGGCTACCTCGCTGTACTTGTCCCTGCTGAATTCCTGCAGGTATTCGACGAAATCATCTATATCACCAAGATACTTTTTTTCTCCTCCCTGGTAGAAAATCAGGGTAACAAATCCTCCGTCCTCATACTGCATCCTCAGATTCACCAGATCATTTTTGATACTATCCTTATCATTGTTAAAGGCTTCATATAATTTTTTAAAAAATGTGCTGTTATTAAGCCAAGTTGAATGCTCTCGTTTCAATCGGTCAAACCACTTTCCAAGCCTATTATCGAAAGTCTTCCTGACATCATCTTCTGCACTGCCTGCAATTCTGGCAGTAGGTGTATAATGAGCTCCCTGAGATGCCTTTTCCCGGTATAAATACTTCAATGTCTTTTTCTTATCCCAGTCCTCAATGCTTACATCTCTATAACGTAAACCCGTTCCCGTATCCTCAAAGTTGATGGCGTAAACCTTCCCGTAATTCCCCCCTTTATTCACCTCATTCAATAAGACCTCCAGCAAGTTATCAGTTGTGTTTATTCCCTTTTGCTGAAAACTGTATACCCCAATATCGCGCAAAGCTTCAATCATCGGTTTCACCTCCTTCGTTGGTGTCCATAATTCATTTACTTTTTCTTCAAATTATCTTTTACACTAAATTGATCAGTAAGCTCACTCAAAACTTGGTTAACCCGCTGAACTTTTTTACTCTGTTTAATTGACAGTTTTCCCTGCCATTTGCTGTTTTTTATCCAAATATCTTTTAGAAATAGTGCAGTTAACTTGCGATCTTTTATTTCCATATTGGTCAGTTCTTCACATAACTCGCCCAATTTTTTCTCAAGTTCAGAAGACCATTGCTCTCTGCTAAGAAAATATAATCTTTTTCCCAGTTCAGACTTGCCAGCCAGTTCCTCTTTTTCTTTCTCGTCTTCTAGCTTTTTAATATCTTCCTCCAGCTGTTTAAAACCGAAAGTGGCATCAAAATAACCATACCCCAGGTTAGTTCTTGCCCCTACGCCCAGGTCACATAAAATCTGCCGGAATAGCCTGAGTTTTTGTTGGGCTTTCAAGCCGCCTTCTTGTAAAGCACTATCCTGCAAATCGAAATTGAATCGCCAAACTACACCTGGTAATACTTTAAGAAATTTGATAGGTATTGGGTTTTTAAGCAGGTCAGGATGCGGTGTAATATAGTCATCTCCCAAAAAGTTTTTATCAAGGTCGCCACTTTTTGCTTCAAAATCAATCTCAGCATCGAAAAAAACATCTCGTTTATAAATAGAAAGCTTTTCTCCTTTGACCTCGCCCTCAAAAATCTCTTTCTCCCAATCATCTATGTTAAAATTATTTACCTTAATTTTTAATATTTTTATTAGATCATTAATATATTCTTTGTTTTCAAAGGCGCTGCGCAGTACTCCTTTAACCGAGGAAGCAGGAATCACCGGCAAACCGCTGGTATAATCAAAATAGAATCCAAGCTTTAATATAGTATTTTCTGGATTATTTTTTGTTTCTTTATTCTCTTGAACAGTAAATTGTCCCACTTCATGCATATAGCCTCCGCCTATCAGCAAACCTGGATAGGTGGTTTTCAAGTACAGTTTGTAGACACCCGTCTGAGGATTACTTTTTTTTAAGCCTATATACTCCGAAAGCTTTCGATCTAATATAGCTTTATTTTTTTCTTCCAACTCTTCAGCCAGTTGTTCTTTATTGTTTTCTTGAGTAAAATAGTCATCGGCATAGTAATCTTTATTAAATAAAAACCCAATATTAGGCTGAGGCATAATCATCCGCCTCCTCGCTAGAAAACTTAAAGGTGCGCATAGCCAGTTTAAGCGCTACCGCCGCCGCCATAATTTCCTCCTGTATTTCAGCTTTATTATCCATATTTTTGATTACGTAATCCAACATGCTTGTGTTTTGTGATTCAGGCAGTTCTTTATCCCTGCTGTTTATAATGTAGAATATAGCTTTTAGTAGCTTATTCGGATCATTTTTCTTTCCACTTTGCTCTTGAAAAAAGGCTATTGCCGGTAAAAGTCCGTTGGTTATAATACTGGCACCAAAAGAAGATATGTATCCTTTATATTCTTTAGCTATTATTCCTTGCGGTGAGACTATCTCACAATCTTCAAGTGCTTTTAGTGCTTGGTGAATATATTCTTCCACCTGTTTTTTACGCATCGAAGTCACCCGCCTTCCCGCATATATCAGTAATTTTGGTGTAGCCATAGCCGACTGTCGCGTTAGCCCCGATCTGTATATAGTTGGCTTCTGTTAATAAACGGTCAAATTCAGCTTGAAACTTCGAGCCTTGATATAATCCGAAATAAAAACGGCTCTCCCGCGGAATGATCTCTTCATACCATAAGTTTTTGCTTACCCCATTTTCCAGTTTATTTCTAGCTATAACTGGCAGTTCTTTTACATATTCCTTAAAAACGTCATTGGAGAATAGCACCAAATCCGGACCCATAATATTTTCTAGTTTAGACTGTGCATCAAATTTAAAATCATAAAAAGTCGCTGGCATTCCTTCTATCCTGGAATCGCCCTCATCTTGGTAGCAATACATGATTTGAGTTTTACCGGGGTTATCTTTCTGGAAATCAAAATTGGCTAGTTTTTGCAGATCCTTGGCAGCGGGGAACTTAACTTGTAAAAGACTTGCTAATTCCAACAAATCATTTATAATCATAGGGCATGTAGCCATATAAAAGGGTTTCTGTTTGCTTCGAACCGGAATGCTCAGCAAGCGCCCGTCAAAAAAGCGGTACTGCCCGGCTGATTCACTTTCACCAAAAACATACTTGATTAAATCTGATGCAATATTTTTAGACTTAGCGTAATGCAGCATTGCTCCTTTCAAACTGGAAGCATAAATAACCGGAAATTCAGTTAAAGCGTCCCGCTGCACCTCATTATCGATAATGTTATAATTGGCCTGCCCATCCCCTACATGCATATTGGTTAACGCCCTTATGAGATAAATTTTATTCATCCTTTATCTCCTCCTTTGTTAACTATGTTATATCCAATCTGAACCAAATTTTCAAAAGAGCATATATACTGCCTAAGTTTATCAGGTTCATCAGTATATAATACCGAACCTCGCTTCAGTAAACCGTATTTATACTTAATCTTACGGTGTCTTGCGTTAATATTTTTCATATGCTCAGCCTTCCAATCCACCTGTATATTGCGAAAATCTACACTCTGGCTGATGGCAAAATCTATATAATCAAATTGTTTTCCGATTCCTAGCCAGGCATCGCTCCACAAAATAACCCGGTCCTCAGCAGCAGGCAATATAAGGTTTTCAAAGCGCAACTCTGTTTCCTGTACCGTCATTGCAAAAACACTTCTTTCCCCACCCAGGAAAACTAAACTTCTTTCAGGCAATCGAAAATCAAGCTCGACTATAAAACCAAAGTGATATTGGCTACGCAAATTATAATAACAAAGTTTAAAAAAGCTTTCCCGTTCGGTATTGCCGGAAGCAGTCTTTTTTATGCCGATGCGCTCCTCCGGGATAAAAATGTCCGATTGTTTAACGATGTGGTTATTATCCTTATTTTTTGGATTTATCTCCAACCAGTACCCATTCCGCCAATTTTTAGCCTCATACCCATGCGGCAGATTAATCTCCCGACAATCGTCCATTAAGACCGGAGTCTTTTGGGGGTTCATTTTTAAGGGAGTATACTTTTTGCCGTAATTATCCTTTCCTTGCTGATGATCTAAAGGCAATGGCATATAATATCGGTTCTCCGGCTTGTCTGTATTGATCACAAAAGAAGGGGAAATCTTTTGGATCAGCCCAAAGTCCTGCCTGGTGTTAGAGTCTTTCATGATAAAACTATCCGGTCCAATCCAAGCATCCATTCTGGTTTTTTCTTTTGAGCTATAGGAGAAGTCATCCTTCAGGCGGAACTCATCTGCGGGTAGTACCCTGGTCTGCCCCACCAGTATTTCCCTCCTCAGCATTCCTAAAAGAGCAGTCTGCTGTGGCAGTAGATTGGAATGAACAATATAGTGTTCATTTTTACCAGGAGTATAACCGAACCCCCTTTCATTCCCGAAAAAATAAGGTGTCAGTGGTTTTAATTTAATAAGGTAACGCTTCATCATTCATCACCTTCTTCCTGAAAGAATTTGATTATTTGCAAGCAGGTTATAGTTCGATCAATAGCAGCTTTTTCCCTATATAAAAGGTTAGTTTTTTCACACTCCCTGCTTGTTTCCTGCTCTTCTTCCCAATATAATTCTTTATAAATACTGAAGATCAACCTTTCCACTTTATTCAGGTAAGTTTTTACAGGAAGCTGTTTATGGACTTTTTCATCAAAGTTGTTTTTAAAGTAATTCTCCAATCTGTTTTCATTAGCTCTATTTATAAGAATTTCACTCAATAAAACCCGGTCCGTTTGTAATCTGTGCATCAAACCTTTAAGGAATTTTTCTTGCTGTCTGGATACCTTTTCAGGAAAGCTTCCACGTAGAATCTCTTTAAACTGGGTATAGCCCTGTGAAGCCTGGTTAAATACGAGATCGGAACTGCTTCCGCTATGCTTGATCAGACGTGCCGCCAAAGTGTTCTTCTCCACTTTCGTTTCCTGCAAAAGCGCACTGTTCTCTTTAGCTTTTTTCAGGCAAGAATCAGCTTGGCTTAGGCTTTCATACAGGGGATAACCGTAATAGGTCATAGCTATGCCGAAAGATAAGCTCATCTTCGGGCCATTATCACGGGAAATATTCAGGCTCTCCTGGAAGCACCAGGACAGAGCATCAACCAAATCGAATATAGTTTCCGCTCGGTTTTCTTTTATCGATATGACCGGAGCAATAAAAAGCAAATCATCCCCGCCGATATATATTGGTTTACCGCCATACTGCTTGATCTTCTCCAAGACGGCCTGACCGAACCGGAATAATTGTGCGGATAATTTGCGAATTTGGTTACTTTCCCCGGCGGTAAAGCCGGAAATGTGCGTACCTACTCCATCGCCATCCGCTTTAACCACCGCCATGTACTTAAAGGATTTATTCTTGTATTTAGGCGATTGCTTCATCATTATGGAAAAAAAGTTTATTTGCCGGGAAAAAATGGCTCGGCCTATTTTAGCCATAAATTCACCATCCCGGATGTTTTTATTCTCCTCCAGCCAGTCCTCTAATTGCTGGATATCGCATTCAGGCTCATTCAGCAAATTTAATAGCTTCATATGCGGCATGTTATCGTTTGCATGATCTGTCAGCAGGTTACGCAGTTCTTGTTTCACCTGATCCTGTGCTTTACTTTCAATAGCGGTAATATCCGCACCACTTCCCCCAGCAGCAATATGATGCATTAATGGCAAAGGCTCTTTATTGTCAGACCCAAAAGCATCTTCATACAAAAAACTATTTTTAATATGCTTATTCCGTATGAATTGCGCGATATAGTTGTCTGTTTCTTTAGGAACCGGTCGAGCGCATAATTCCAATGTGTCTAAACGCTGATTAATTTCTTTTACAACCTGACAATCATCCTTAGCATTATATAACACCGCATAAACCCTTATGTATTGTTCTATGTATTTGTGTATACTATCCTGAGCTTTTGGCAATTTTTCCGCCATTTTAGATGCAAAATCTACCAGCACTTGATCCCGCGCTCGCCGTACACTCTCCAATGAATTCTGCAACTCATCATTCACTTTCATAATAAAGCGGTCCGGGAAAAGTCCGGCTTCATTGTATCCGGTAAAAGGGAAGTCATTTAAATCATCAGGTACATATGGCACCAGAAAAGCATTTCCCTTTATCTGCCGTTCTTCATGCAGTGCTTTAATTATTTCTTTCATCAAGTAGGAAAAAATATAACTGCTACCCCAGAGTTCTCCAGTGCTTCGGGCAGATTTAATCGTCTGGTAGATTGGTCCAATGGTAACTCCAATGTATTTAGCCATTGTGATCACCCACCTTAACAATTACTTGTTTTTTAGCTCTTTTAAGTGCTTTTTCGAATGGATTATTTACGTCCCCTACTTGAAGCTCATTATTAAAAAAATCGGCAAAAGCAAATAAAAATTCAGCTAAGTTAAACGAACTCCTAGCAGGAGTACTAATACATTCAATATGCTCACCTTCTGAAAAAGTAAATACTTGCGAAAAAATTTCTTCGGGCATTTTTTCAGGTATAAACGCCAAATAATTTCCCACAATCTTAAATGTTATTGGAGATCTAAAACGCTGTACCTCATTATTCTTATACGCTATTTCAATTTTCTTACCCGTTCTAAAAGTAATCCCTTCGGATGTTCCCAACATAGCCCGGACATATTGTTTTTCATTATCATTTCCTCTTGTCGGTAATTGAAAAAACTTTTCTTTAATAAATTTTTTCTCATTACCAATTCCTCTAGCATTCATATAATCAAATAAAAAAGAACGGTGATAACTGGCTTCAAGATGTTTTCCTTCATTTGCAGGAAAGTTTAGCCCCGATTTCATAAGTGCATATACAATAAAAATATCATCCATTATATCTATATAATTGTCATGATCGTATTTCATATAGAGAAAATTTTGCCTCACTCCTTCTAAGGTCGAAATATATTGATTCTCCTGACCTGAAATAAAAAATGCTCCAAATCCTTTGCTTTGCCTAGCTCCAAAGTTAGTAATTGCAAGAAACTTGTCAATATTTTCACCTATAATCTCGAGAATATCCTTGCTGCTCTTAGACAATTCTATTTTAGTACTGTTTAAAGAAAGAAATTCAAGCCAAATTACTCCGGGATAATAAACGGTTTCTGCGGGTTGAACAGGATTACCCATATTGCCTAAATATAACTTATGCGGTTTGCCAATTTCTTTTTGAGATTTGGAAATTATCCTAACTTTGTAATCAAAAGATTTTTTTGCTCCATAATCCTGCTCAGCCTTGCCGGGTTTGTATCCTAATAACAATTTTTTGTATGCATCAAACTCTTGATGAAATACCTCCTCAATTAAAAACCGATCCAGTTTAGGTTTCAATTCACTGGCCCGCAGGGTTGCACCTTCCTGCTGAGCCTGAAAGTGAATTAACGGTGTATGTTGTCTCAGTTTTATCCGCAGTTTAGCCACAAATCATTCCCCCCTTGATATATAAAAATAATAAAAACAAAACATATATTACTACTATCCCCACAAGCACATAGTGCACACATTTAGTAAATTTTTTGAAAAATACCAGCACTGCTGATAAGATTAGCGGGATTGCTAAACATATGCCCCCCCAACAGTTAATGTTTATAATATCGGACAATTTTGTAATATCGCCCGGAAATATATTCATACCAAAAAAACCAGTAATTAAAGACGGAAAAACAAATAACGCTCCGATGATGGTTAAAACATGTAAAATACTGTTAATTTCTTCCTCTTTCTCCATTCTAATATGTTGATGCAATTCCCCTATTTCTTCATCCAAGCGTTTTATATCCCGTTCTATGGACATGCTTTTTACCAGCATGTCATACATTTCTATGCCCTGCTCCTGGGCAGTGACTTCCCGAAAATACAATTGGTTGATGAATCTAATATAATCAAGGTGAAGTTGCTGAACCCGCTCGTTGTCTATTTTACTTTCTTCGCTAATTGCACTAATTTCCTCGGAAAACTTAAGTATTGAGGCTCTTTGAGCCAAAACTAAACAGGCCATCTGATAATAAATGGTCCACATATGTACTAACAAAAATTCTGGTGTATTTTCATAATCGGAGGTAAGCAACATGAAAGAATAACGAGTAATTCCATATATCGATCCGTATTTCAGCCACCGTTCATACGTATGTTTTTTCAACAAATCCTTAAGCATAACATCACTCTGACACCCGGATTCTTCATTATCCACAAAGAAAAATTCATGCCAGAAATCACCATCACACATTGAATGATATTTTTTCAGGAATTCACTTCGTTCTTTATTACCCCACCAGCAAACTACAAACATACGGTCATCAATCACTGGTTTAATTAAAATTTTATCTTTAGATGCGTATATGTCGGTGGTAAATTTGTCTCCTAAAAGAGACATAATAGTACTAGAGATTTTGAAATCCTCGTTTAAGTAATCAAAATCGAAATTTTCTTTAAAACATCGCTCACTGTCATTAATATTGAGAGTAATAGATTCGGCAAGGACCTTGTCCTGACTATCTTCCAAGGGGAAAAAGGGTGGAAATATGCGACGGCCATAATCGTTTATACAGAGGATGTCTTCTTCCTGAATATATTTATCATTAATCAGATGAAATGACAAAATACCAATGCCGGAATTATATAATTTAAGTATTATATTATCAATATTAAGTTTATAGTGATTATCTTTATTTTTTATCTTAATTTCATAAATATTTTCATTACCTTTAAGTTTATAATGCCAATTTGAGACAACCCAATTATCTCCTTGGATATTATTAATAGCTCGATGAACATTACCATAGAAATATTTCCTTTGATTGTAATTCCATACCCGAGGATCTTTTAACTTTTCTTCCCAACTCAATTTTGAATATTCTTTTAGATTAGAACGATCCAGCCCTTCTTCTTCCCAACGTCCTGTATCTTTGATAATATGTATTATGTCCCCTTCGTCTTGATGATTACTTCCCTTCCACATAAAAGGAAACATGAAAATATGCAGACTTTTTGCTTTTTCCAATGAATAATTCATTAGAAGCCCTCCCCCAAACCTAACCTATAAACAATGCCTAATAAACTCATCTATTCGCCGGTATTTCTCCTCCGTATCATGACCGTCCCATGGCTCAGCATGCTGAGCCATATGCCAGCTAACCTGACCGGTTGGCAGTTCGATATATACTACCGGCCATTCAGGTTCGCTTTCATCCATCCTGACCCCTGCCTGCAATCCATTATCCAATGCCATGCTTACAGCTTTATAAACCAGCTTATAGCGGACAAGGTAATTAGTATCATTTTCTTTTATGCTTTTTAATAATCTAGCTAGTATATCCAACTTCTGCACCTCACTAATTGTAATTTAACTGCCTATCGTTAATTTAATTTTAGATTAAATTCATTAGATAATCAATGCCCATTTCAATATCAAAATAAAAAAGACATCTATCTTTTATGACAGATGCCTGATTCCCCTAGTAGGTAAGCTAAAAACTGAAAATTTCACAATCTAATGAATATAATCATTTCAAATCCTTACAGGGGGTAATTTAATATTAGTTATTTCGTAACCTCTGCAGGATTATACCATACGCACCTGTCATACTCAAATATCTATACTAATTTGTTCCTACCCCACCACCTCCCAACATCCAAACCCCTGGCTGTTCTTGCTGCCCAGGCCGGTGTCGTAGGCTACTTTGATGAGGTCGGGGTTGCCTTTTAGCCAGTAGATGCCGGCGTAGGCTTTTATGTAGGTTCCTTTGTAATCTATAATCCTGGCGAATTTATGTTCTTGCATGCCGTTGGGGATTATTTTGAATTCCTGGTTTTCCGGGCGGTGGCCGTATATGATTTCGTGTTTTGCCAGCAGATTGTTTCTGGCGATTTCCACAAATCTGGGTTTCCAGGGAGAGTAATATTCGGTTCTCTTTTTTTCATCATCATTTATTGTTGAGTAGGCGGCCATGGGGGAGAGCATTTTTATTTTTACCTGTTCCGCTGCTTTAAAATTTTTATGAACATTGATACTATTGATTTCTACAGGCTGCTGCCCCATGAAATTGTAGTCTGATTTTATCAGGGTTTCGGCCAGGTCAGTGATAAACTGCTCCACAGCTGAGGAAACCACCAGTTTAAAAGGTGGGAAAAAACCTATTTCCCTGGTTTCTTTATGCATTTTGAATCGTCCCAGTAAGCGGGAGTAGGTGAATAATTTGAATTGCTTATTATGCAGGTTATAACCCTGTTGATGAAGAAATGTCCGGTAATCTTTATCACTCAGGTTCTGATAGAGGAAGCCCTGCAGGATATGATTATAATGTACCGGCAATCGCAGCTCTTTTTCGGCATTTATTTCTATACTTATACGCATTTGTACTCACTTCCATATATTTCATTAATTTCTAGTTCTATTTTGTGACAAATAATTCCTGCAAAATATTTTACTTTATGGATAAGACAATAGTGTGTCGCTTAATTTAATTTTGTAATATTTTTTTCAATAAAAAAACCGGGATATTATATACCCCGGCGCGAATGAGTTCTTTTCTATATTAAAACATTTATCTGTCTCCGCTTAGGAAATCGCCCAGTATTCCGCCGCCGATGCCGCCTGCACCTTTTTGTTCGCCTCGGGATTGGAAAGAGGCAGCGGCAGCAATACGGTCAGCCAGGCGAGACAGTGGCAGGCTCTGGAGAAATACTTTTCCGGGACCGGTTAAGCGTGCCAGAAACAGTCCTTCACCACCGAAAAGGGCATTTTTGAATCCACCAATAAATTGAATATCATAATCAACTGATGGCGAAAAAGCTGCCAGGCATCCGGTATCAACCCTCAAGGTTTCTCCGGCAGCCAGGTTCTTTTCCACCAGGGTTCCGCCGGCATGCACAAATGCCATTCCATCACCCTGTAGTCTCTGCAGGATAAATCCTTCCCCTCCGAAAAGCCCTGCTCCAATTTTTTTGGTGAAAGCCACTTCTATCTCGATCCCCCGTGCAGCACAGAGAAAAGAATCTTTCTGGCAAAGAAAACTGCCTCCCATTTGCTGCAGGTCAAGGTTGATTATTTTCCCTGGATACGGAGCTCCGAAAGCTACATGCTCCTTTCCCCGACCGTTATTCATAAAGGTAGTAATGAAAAAACTCTCTCCGGTGATGGCTCGCTTGAATCCTTTGAATAGTCCGCCTCCGGTACCGGTCTGCATTTCAATATCCTGATCCATATACATCATGGCGCCGGCTTCAGCTCTAACCCCTTCCCCCGGGTCCAGTTCTATTTCTACAATCTGCATATCATCGCCGAATATCTGATAATCGATAACATCAGCCATAGTATTATCTCCTCCCTGATCTTTTTATAGTTATATTAATAAAGAATGGTAGTTTCTGCAAACCTTTTTGCCAAGTCTTAGTTTTTGTAATTGAGAGTTTTGCATGATTAAAAAATCCAACTTGACTTGTCATTTTGAGCATTAGCGAAGCCGCCTTAATCGTGAGCAAAGCGGACATCAATAGTCTCCTGCGGGGCTGGTCCCTTTGGGGGGAATATAAGATCCTTCGGCTTTGCCGCAGGATGACAGCACAAAAATACTTGCCCAATGATATGGAAAAGTTAATTATAAATTCTTAATTACAAAACCTTGCGAACGAGGCTGCAAATTCTATAGGTTCTCCGGGCACCTGCCCCGGACTCATTCAGCAGTTCTGCTGCTATAGCCTGCAGCTTTTCTTTTTTCACCTTGGAATCACTCAAGTACATAGCCAGTAGTCCTTCTACAACAGTTTTATCGAATGCCTGCGATTCGCTGATTTCTGTACATCTGTGGGCTTCCCGGACAAATAGCTTTAACCTTGCAAGCATTTCTTCATGGTTTTTATAATAAAAGGTGAAATTTAGGTCGCCGCCTTCTCTATCCTCTGTTTGATCTATCAGATAATCCAGGAGTATATGCAGGCCGCATATCCATGGAAAATATGCTTCTATGCTTTGCTTTATGTGTTCCCTTTTCAGGTTCTTCCGGCTGGCCAGGTCAAAGAGGGCAAATACTGCCAGTGTTGAGCCGCTGGCAGCAGCAAATTCCTGCCAGTAGATTTCCGGGTATTCTTGCAATTTTTCATTAACCCAGTTTTTCAGGTCGTTCTCTCTGTATTCCAGGGCCAGGTGTTTTTTGACCTGTAATTGTATATAATAATCCACCAGCCTCATTAATTCATCATATACCATAAAATATGACGGCAGTTTTTCTATGCACAGGCGGCATTCCCTTACCAGTTTTCCCAAATAAATTCCATCATCTTTGAGCGGGAAATACCTGTAATAATCCTCCTGCTCCTTTCCGGGGGTAAGGGCATCAATAAGTGCCTGGTGAAGCTGCAGAAATGCCCTGCCATCTGTACTGCCGGCACGGTCGCAGAGATTGTCCAGATAGTCGCATATGGTCTGATAAGCAACTATCAATTTCAAGACAGTTTCCCGGTTATTACAGGGGATAGCAAAAACAGCTCCCCCCTGACAGTGAAATGCCTTGCTATCCAAGCTTGCCAGTGCTTGCTGACGCAGTTCAGCTTCGCTGCACAGCTTTGCTTCTCTTTCCCACTTGCTCAACAATTTGTTTACCTGCGGAAGTATTCGGAAAATGTAATATACCAGTATTCGGCTTTGCCTGGTAGCCAGCTTGCTGAAGTGGCTGCCTTTCGTTGGATATTGATTAGTCTTAATGTATGTTTCCACTAAGGGGCCTCCTGTCATGTATTCCCTGGCAATTCAACTTCTTATAGTAATCCTCCATCAAAAACAGGCTCATTTCCCTGAGTTCTTGAATTGCCGGACTCATGGGGAATTTGTCCAGGGCTTTTAAACCACATTTCAAGAACAGATGGGAAACCTCTATAGATTTGTATATCGCTCCGGTTTCCAGCAGTATTTTGACAAGCAGGGGGATAGTTTCGGAACTCAAAGTTTTACTCTGTATGACATGCTTAATCCAGCTGCCCTTCTCCTTATCCTGCATAGCGAAGATCACCGGCAGAGTAATATTCCCCTGCAAGAGGTCATTCCCGGCAGGTTTTCCCAGGAGACTGCTTTCAGATACAAAGTCCAGTACATCGTCAATTATCTGGTAAGCGTAGCCCAGGCATAGCCCGAATTGTTCAAGAATTGAGACTTCTTTTGCGGACATATTTGCAGTAAGAGCACCCACTTTACAACTGGAAGCAAAAAGGCAGGCTGTTTTGCGGTAGGATTTTTCATAATAGTCAGCTTCGCTGATCTCGGTATCGAATAACATCGCCAGCTGTTTTATTTCCCCGGAACACATAATCTGTATGGTAGTGCTTACGCTCTCCATGACCTTACGGCAATTATGCTCATTAATCAGATTAAATGCCGTAGCAAAAAGGTAATCTCCGGTTAATACGCTTCTTTGATTCCCCCAGAGCTTATTCAGGCTATCCCTGCCTCTTCTCATCTGTGAACGGTCGATAACATCATCGTGAACCAGGGAAGCCAGATGAATGAGTTCTATGGCTACCGCCATATCCCTTAGCAGATCGGCATCATGGGGATGAAGGGACGCGGTCAGATAAACCATGCGGGGTCTCAGCATTTTGCCGCTGCTGATCAGCAGGTAATCGATAATTTTTTCTATTTCTGAATTGTCGGTTTTCAGGACTTCCCGCATCCTATTCTTAACTCTTTCCGCGGGAAATGGATAGATTTTGCGACTCATATCCGAGTTGATAGGTAAACACCCCTTAAAGTGTAAATATTTACTAGTATTTTACCCACTCGGATATAATATATACGGTTTTCTATTCCGCTTTCTTTAGCACCTGCTGATGAGCATAATTTTCCAGGTAGTCATCCAGTTCCATATCGATCTCTATCCCCTTACGTTCGGACATAGCTCGTATATAGAAGTCAGCAATGGCAGGGTTCTTGGGCAGGAGGGGGCCATGCAGATAGCTGCCTATAAGGTTGTGATACCTTATCCCTTCTGTCCGATCTTTCCCATTGTTACCATAGCCTTTGACCACCGTACCAAAGGGCTCCAGTGAACTGTCCTGAAAATAGGTCCTCCCCCCATGGTTCTCGAAGCCCACTACAGATATGCTTTTCCCCTCTATTTTTGAATTGAGTACAATATTACCTATCAGGCGTCCTTCTTCTCCTCTGGTATAAAAATCAAAAAATCTCAAACCATCCATTAACTTTCCGTCACTGCTATGGTAAGAACTACCCAGCAGTTGATATGCTCCGCAGATAGCCAGCACAGGCAATCCAGACTCTATTTCGGCCATCAAGCGGTCTGATTTCCGGAGCAAATCACGATAAACCAGCTCCTGTTCCCTGTCAGATCCCCCACCCATAAAAATCATATCTACCTGGCTGCAGTCCCAGTTATCACCCAGACCATAGCTCTTAATACTACAGCTATGACCATACCATTCCAGGCGTTTTCGCAGACAGAAAAGGTTTCCCCGATCACCGTAGAGATTCATTAAATCCGGATACATATGGGCTAAAGTATACAAAGCCATCTCCTATTCACCTCTTAGCAGAAATATTTATTACTTGAAGGTTCTGCCTGATTAAAAAATCCAACTTGTCATTCTATAAGCGTTAGCGAAACCACCTTAATCGTGAATGCACGAACATTAGTAGTGCCCGGAGAGAGAATTTAAGATCCTTCGGCTTTGCCTCAGGATGACAGTACTAAAATACAACGAACGATATATGAAATAGTTAATTATGCAAAATCCTCACTTAAGTATTAAAAATCAATTTTCTGTTTCAAACTGTTTTTCCAGGATTTCGCCGCTGTCCTCCTGCATCTTTACCAGTATCTTTCTGCATTCAAAAAGCGCCGTATAAGTGGAAAGAATATAGCTTACCCGACCCTGCTTATTGACAACGGTTTCAATGCCATTCTTCAGATCTGTTTTTATGATAATAGCATCGGTATCAAATCCTGAGTATTTGACCCTTAAAGCCAGGTCCCCGCTGCGCAGACCGGAAGCTACAATAGTAGCAATTTGGGCTTCCGGGGAATTAATTATTTCCATTTCCGCATCCCATATCCAGGATATATCTCTGCCATCTGCCGCGTTATCATTCAAGGCAAAAAATATATCTTTAGCTTCCTTATCACTGACAATGGCTGAAAGGGTCTGGTTTAGGCCAGTGGGGTTTTTCACCAGTATAATTACGACCCTTTTGCCATTTATAAAGAACTCTTCCATTCTGCCTGCTCTGGGCTGGTAAGCAGCAATAGCTCTCTGGATAGTATCATCCTGAATCCCCAGCAGTTTACTCACAGATACGGCAGCCAGTATATTGTAGGCATTATAAAAGCCCTGATAAGGACTCTTTATGTCAATATTATTGACCTTAAAGCTTATTCGGGGATTCATCTGCAAGTCATGCCCGCAGAAGTTGGGCTTCGGGTTGTGACTGCCGCATGCAGGACAGCTGAACCTGCCTAATTGTGCATAATGATAGCGTTCATACTGCAACTCGCTGCCGCAAAAGACGCAGTAACGTCCTTCCCTGCTTTCCATGCTGCCAAAACTATCATATTCCGTATTAGCGAATCCAACATACCAGCAGTGCAGACCGGTCTCATTTTGAAAATGTACCACCAGGGGATCATCTGCATTGAGAACCAGTTCTATATCCGTGTTCCTGACCGAGTCCTTTATGAGATTAATGGTATAGTCCAATTCGCCATATCTATCCAGCTGATCCCTGAAGAAGTTGGTAATAAGTAATACTTTGGGGGTCAATTCTTGCAAGAGCAATGGAACATTGGCCTCATCTGTTTCCAGCAAAGCATAGTCAAATCTTTGCCTGCCTGATAAATCGCTGGCGTTAACAAATGCCGCAGTAATTCCGGCCATCATATTAGCCCCCGCCTGATTATGCACCAGGCTGTAGCCCTTTTCTTTTATTATGGCAGCCATCATATTGGTGCTGGTCGTTTTGCCATTGGTACCGGTAATGACGATTATTTCTTCATTTATATTGGCTGCCAGTTCCCTCAAAATACTCGGGTAAATCCTTCTGGCTACCTGCCCGGGAAAATTGCTGCCCTGCTTGCCCAGTAAATGACTCAGCCAAATTGCTATCTTTCCCAATAATATTGCCAGAATAATCAATAGTTTTTTCATACCCAACCCCATCTATTTTTATCACTTAATAAATTTACCACATTCCATATTTCTGTAAAAGCGCATTAAAAAAAAAGACCTGCTATGCAGGGTCTAAAGAGCATTCAAAAGATGAATCACAGTTTCTGACCATACATGCCAGTCCGTCCGTGGACATCACCGTTTTTGCGTTATTGTTTAAACGCGGCTATAGGTCCCATGTACGTCCCCACAGCGACGTTTAATTGATACCTTTGTGCCCGCCAATAAGCTTTTTTGAGAAACCAGGACCTGCTGTGCCGGGGCTTTTCAGGAACCAAACCTCGCTAACAAATCATGAAATCTGGGTCGGCGGGGAGTACTGTTTTCAGCGAGTTTTTCATAAACCTCCTGCAGCTTCAAGGCCATGTTAGCTGAAGAAAGGTTTTGCGCCTTTAGATAAGCATTGGCTTTCAATCGCTTATATAATATTTCGTCATTTAAAACCCTTATTACTGCATTACAAAACTCATTTCGATCACATTCGGTCAGGACACCGTTAATACCATCGTCAACCATATCCTGAACCCCGTAGGCTCTAACAGCTACCACCGGCAAGCCTGAAGCCATGGCTTCTATCAAAACCAGTCCCTGGGTCTCGGTCATGGAAGAAAAGACAAAAAGATCTGATGAGGAATAAACATCTACCAGGGTTTCAAAAGGCAATGCACCGGTAAAAATCACATCGGTATCCAGAGAGAAGTCAAGACTTCTCGCCAGATCTCTCAGTTCGGTCTCCAATGGCCCTTGCGCTGTAATCACCAGAGTAGTCTCAGGCATCTGCATATTAATTTGCCGAAAAGCCCGGATAAGGAATTCCAGGTTTTTCTCTTTGCTCAATCTGCCTACAAACAGCAATATTCTTCTGTTATCCGGGATGCCATAGTTCGTGCGCAGCCAATCTTTCTGAATATGTTCAAATTTATGCAAAGGTACCCCCGTAGGTATCACTGATACCGGACTTTTTATGCTATATCCATTTAAAAGGGTTTCGACTTCTTTACTGGGGACGATTATATGGTCGCATTGATTGCAGAAATTATTGCTTAATTTCAGCGCCATATCCCTGGCCAGTTCCTGGGCTACAGGAACATAGTGTGCATATTGATCATAAAGGGTATGGTAAGTAAAAACTATAGGGATCTTATATTTACGTGCATAATGAAGCCCTACCCTTCCCATAGTAAAAGGCGAATGCACATGAATAATATCCAGGTTCAGTTTCTTAACCAGCATTTTAATCCCGGGAAGAACCGGAATTGCCAGTGTAAAATCAGGATTGGTTGGTGAAGGTAAGGAATAAAAACGATAGACCCCTTGCTCCTGTTCATGATAATCAGGATAACTGGGAGCAAAAATATATACTTCATGTCCCAGCTGGATCAGTTCTTCTTTAAAGGTTACAATTGAGGTAACCACACCGCTGGTATATGGCCGATAACTGTCAGTAAATATGCCAATTCTCAAGGTGCCGCCTCCTTTGCCTATTATTCCCATTGCTCTAAGTACAATATAAGCTATTGCCGATTGCTTTACAAGTATCCGCTGCTGGTCACACTAAGAAAATGCATTCATATTCAGCATTTTCTATTATATCTCTGGCTATTGATAAGAATCTTGCCTGATATATTACTATTTATTCATAAAACTCGTAACCTGCAACCTGAATTGCTTCTCCCTTATCAGCCATCCTTGCCGAGGATAGTATGTCTTCTTCTGCCGGCCTTGTGGTTTTATCCTGCTTTTGCCGGGCACATTCAGAACACAGGGTGGTATTCAATACCCGTTCAAGCCTGGCTTTCTCAATACTTTTACCGCACCGTTCACATATACCATACTGACCGCTGTTATAACGCTTGATAGCATCATTTACTTTTTCCAGTTCCAGCTCCAACAATTCCAGGAGTCCATTATCCTTTTCCCGTTCATACAATTCTGAAGCTATATCGGCCGGATGCTGGTCATATAATGAGAGTTCGCCGGTAGATTGGCTGAGCGGTTGCATAATGTCTTCCTGCTTTTTCTTGATAATATTTTCCAATTCCTCTTTTCGGGTCCATAATTTATATATATCAGTCAAATATCAACACCTCAAATCCTTCCGTCAGTAGAATTAAAAACGGAACCCCCAATTTTCAGCTGTTCCTGAACAATCTCCACAATCTCAGCAATGAAATCCCCAATTAACGGTATATTGAGCACAATCATTTCCTGCAAAACGTATATTACTATCGCCGCTAAAATAGTAAAACCTATAGCCATCCCGAAACCGCGGGCAATACCAGCCCAAAAATTCGCAAAAAACAGGCGTCGTGGATTATGGAGCATCTCAATATATTCGGCAATTCCAATTTTCTCCATATTAAGAGAAATCTCATCTATTTTTTCCTTTATCTCCTGAAGGTATTTGTTTTCTTCAGATTTCCCGGGTTCCATTTTCAAGAACTCCACCCTCCACTCTATTTAATATTATTCCAATAATTCGATGGCAAATACTATTTAATTATTTAAAGCATGAATTGGTGCTGGTATCCTTCCCTTTCGCTTAATAAAATCAGCAGCTGAATACTGATTGACCTTCATTACTGGTGCCCGTCCCAGTAAACCGCCAAATTCCACCCACTCACCTTCCTTTTTGCCAGGAGCGGGAATTATTCTTACTGCTGTAGTTTTCCTGTTAATCATCCCTATCGCTGCCTCATCAGCAATAATGGCAGCAATAGTATCAGCAGCTGTATTTCCCGGAATGGCTATCATATCCAGACCGACTGAACAAACACAGGTCATGGCTTCCAGTTTATCAATGGATAAGGCTCCATCTTCCACAGCTTTAATCATCCCCGCATCTTCACTGACCGGAATAAAGGCCCCGGAAAGACCGCCAACATAAGAAGAAGCCATGGCTCCTCCTTTCTTGACAGCATCGTTCAACATTGCCAGAGCAGCAGTGCTTCCATGGGTTCCAGCTCTTTCCAGGCCCATTGATTCCAGGATATCAGCTACGCTGTCGCCAATAGCCGGAGTGGGTGCCAGAGACAGGTCAACTATTCCAAAAGGAACTCCCAGCCTTCTGGAGGCAACCCTTCCCACAAGCTCTCCTGTTCGGGTTATCTTAAAAGCTGTATTTTTAATAATATTTGCCAGTTCACCCAAATCACTGTCAGGATAATTTTTTACTGCGTTCAAAACCACACCCGGTCCGCTGATTCCAATATTCAATATTGATTCCGCTTCTCCAGGTCCATGAAAAGCACCTGCCATAAATGGGTTGTCCTCTACTGCGTTGCAGAAGACAACCAGCTTGGCACATCCCAGTCCATCTCTGTCTCCTGTTAATTCGGCGGTTTGTTTGATTATCCTTCCCATCATGAAAATCGCATCCATATTAATTCCTGCTTTGCTGGTAGCCAAATTAACCGAGGAACAAACCCGTTCAGTACCGGCAAGTGTTTCCGGAATAGCCTCAATCAATGCCAGATCCCCCCGGGTAAAGCCTTTATGAACCAATGCCGAAAAACCGCCCAGGAAATTCACCCCCACTTCGATGGCAGCCTTGTCCAAATATTTGCCGGTTTTTATTACCTCGGCACAGGAAAGGCCATCAATTACCATGGATAGTGGGGTCAGGGATATACGCTTATTTATAATGGGTATCCCATATTCTTTCTCTATTTCTTCTCCTGTTTTCACCAGATCTCTGGCATATCGCACAATTTTTTCATAGATTTTTTTGCCGGTTCCCTTTCCATCATTTTCCCTGCAATCCTGAATATTAATACCCATGGTTATGGTCCTGATATCCAGGTTCTGCATTTGAAACATATGGACAGTTTCCAGTATTTCGTCTTTACTCACACTGAACGGCATAATCCACTCTCCTTTATAATAAGCTCAACTGTCGCATTTGACAGAGAATGCGACGCAAGGGAAATTTACGTTGTAGATATCAAAAGGGAAAACTGTAGTTTTCCCTTTTTAAAGACAATGCTATTATTTACTATTACTAATGCTGTAATCAATGGTTTACGGGGAAAAACTGATCAAATTCGGTGCATGAATTTAAATATATCTTCATGATGAACACTGATTTCCAGCTCCAGTTCCCGGCCTTTTTCCCCAAGCAGTGTTTTAAGTTCAGCCAGTTCCACGGTGCTGCCGGAAAAATCAACCACCATGACCATAGTAAAAAAGCCCTGTAAGATAGTCTGGCTGATATCCAGAATATTCACATTCGCTCTGGCCAGAATGTTCGATATGCCTGCTATTATACCAACCCGGTCGTGTCCCAGAACCGTAATAATCAGTTTTTTGCTTTCTTCCACGTATTATCCCCCTGTTCTCGCCACTTTCAGACTCGATCTTTATTCTATTGAATTGTATCAGTTTTCATTTACTTCATACTTTTATAATTTGCTGACTACTTCCTGACAACGCCTGCAAAGAGTCGGGTGTTCTTCATTTTCGCCTACGGATGGCTCTATGATCCAGCATCTTTCACATTTTTCACCCTCCGCAGCCTGAACACTGACCCAGATTCCGCTCAATTCTTCCAGGGAAACGGCTGAATCCTCTTTTTCATTTTCAGCCTTCAGATCAGCCCTGGAAACAATAAACATTTTCTCCAGTTGCTCAAACGTTTTCAGTACCGCAAACCATTCCTCACTGGCATAAACTGTAACCCGTGCTCCCAGAGAATGACCTATCACCTTTTTATTTCTGGCCTCTTCCAGGGCTTTGGTAACTACCTCACGCACTTCCAGAAGCTTTTCAAATCTGGATTCCAATGCTTCGTTTATATATTCATCTTGATATTGCGGCCAATCCAAAAGCTGCACACTTTCAAGCTGTCCTTCTTTTTTCAACTGTCCCCATACTTCTTCAGTAGTATAAGCCAGTATGGGAGTAAGTATTACTATCAGAGCATTTAGAATTTCGTAAAGTACAGTCTGGGCCGCCTTTCTTTCAGGATCATCCGGATGGGAACAATAGAGTTTATCTTTTAAAATATCAAAATATATGTTGCTCAGGTCAATAGTACAGAAATTATGCACTGAATGGAAAACTACATGGAATTCGTAATCATCATAGGCTTTTGTTACTCTCCGGATAAGCTTATCGAGCTTCAACAATGCCCATTTATCCAGTTCAGTCAAGTTCTTGTAGTCAACACAGTCCTTATCCGGGTCAAAATCAAACAAATTCCCCAGTATGAAGCGGCAGGTGTTCCTGATCTTACGATAAGCCTCCGCACACTGCTTTAAAATATTGTTGGATACTGAAACATCGTTCCGGTAATCAGCAGAAGACACCCAGAGTCTGAGAATATCAGCCCCCATCTGCTCGATCATTTTTAAAGGATCTACTACATTACCCATTGATTTTGACATTTTGCGGCCTTTTTCATCGACCAGGAAACCATGGGTCAAAACCTGCCGGTAAGGCGCCTTGCCTTTTACTGCTACAGCGGTTGATAAAGAAGAATTAAACCACCCTCTGTGCTGGTCGCTTCCTTCCAAATACATATCGGCGGGCCAGCTTAATTCATCATAGGTTTCCAGTACCCCCATATGGCTGGAGCCGGAATCAAACCAGACGTCCATAATATCGCTTTCTTTAGTGAACTCTTTGCTTACAAAGGAACACTGGACACCTTAGGGAAGAAGTTCTGCGGCATCTTTAATAAAACAGATATCAGAGCCATGTTCAGCAAATAGTTGACTGATTTTGGCTATAGTCTCATCATTTATCAGGGTTTCACCACAGGCAGCACAGTAAAAAATAGGTATGGGAACACCCCAGGTACGCTGCCGGGAAATACACCAATCACCGCGATCTCTCACCATATTATATATGCGTTCCCGTCCCCAGGAAGGTATCCAGCGCACACTATCAATGGCTTCCAGTGCCTCTTGGCGGAAACCGTCTATTGAAGCAAACCATTGTTCAGTAGCCCGATAAATAATGGGATTTTTGCAACGCCAGCAAAACGGATACTGGTGTTCTACTTTGGAAGCCTTGAGCAGCATTCCCCTGTTCTTCAATTCTTCAATAACATCATTATTGGCATCATGCACATATAAACCAGCAAATTTACCAGCCTCATCGGTAAACCTGCCGCTATTGTCTACAGGAGATATGACTTCCAGCCCATATTCTTTGCCAACATAGAAATCATCTTCACCATGACCCGGTGCTGTATGAACACATCCGGTTCCGGCTTCCAGGGTAACATGCTGTCCCATGATAAGCAGTGAATCCCTTTCAATAAAGGGATGCCGGCATACAGCTCTTTCCAGGCTTTCACCTTTATATTCATTCAATATCGTCCAGGAATTCCATTCCAGTTCCCCGGCTAGTGTTTCCAGCAATCCTTTGGCAACAAGATATTTTTCTGAGGAGACTTCCACCAGGACATATTCAAATTCCGGATGCAATGATATTGCAGTATTGGCAGGAAGGGTCCATGGTGTAGTAGTCCAGATAATAACAAAAGCATCTTCAGGTATTAAGCCTTTACCGTCTTTGACCGGGAATTTGACATAAATCGATGGTGAGGTTTTGTCACCGTATTCGACTTCAGCCTCGGCCAATGCCGTCTCGCAACTGCCACACCAGTAAACCGGTTTCAATCCTTTGTATATATAACCCTTTTTAGCCATTTCGCCAAAAACTTTGATCTGTATAGATTCAAATTCGGGTTTTAATGTTAGATAAGGATTGGCCCAATCCCCTCTTACTCCCAGACGCTTAAACTGTTCTCCTTGAATATCCACGTATTTCAGAGCATATTCCTTGCAGAATCTCCTGAATTCCAGTACATCAGTTCGATGGCGATCCAATCCCAGGTTTTTGATGGCCTGTTGTTCAATAGGCAATCCGTGAGTATCATAACCTGGAACATAGGGCGCATCATATCCGAGCATAGACTTTTGTTTTACTATGATATCTTTAAGAACCTTGTTCAATGTATGTCCAAGGTGAATATCGCCATTGGCATAGGGAGGACCATCATGCAAGATAAACTGCTCATTACCTGCATTTTTCTCCTGCACCTTTTTATATATGTCAATTTTCTCCCAGAATTTCAGGATCTCTGGTTCCCTTTTCGGCAGATTAGCCCTCATCGGAAACTCCGTTTGGGGAAGATTCAGTGTAGCATCATATTTTCCTTTGGCCATTAAATAACCACCTCACATTTTTTTTGCAAAAATAAAAAACTTTTCATCCCAAGGGACGAAAAGTATTCTTCCGCGGTACCACCCTAATAGCATTTCTCCTTAGTCAAATGCCACTTGATGCTTTTAACGCAAGTTAAACGTTCAAACCTACTAACCTTAAAAGAAATTCGGAATGAAAGACTCCGGGGCGATCTTCGTCCGAAATGCTGGTATCTGGCTCCCACCAATCCAGATTCGCTGTCACCTTCCATTTTCGGCTACTGTCCCGTTCATTGTCCAGGATTTATTTTCTATTCTTACAAACCGTATTTTATTCTAGCATATAGGTAAACCCCATACAAGTCTATTTTGAAAGAATACTATACCGTATTATCCCCTTTTCACAGTCTGGTAAACGTGAAATAAGCAAAGGCTTTATTATTTCTTATCAATATTTTTGCTGCACAGTTCTTCTATTATACAAGCTGAGCAGTCGGGTTTCCTGGCTTTACAAACCCTTCGGCCATGAAAAATCAAGAGGTGATGAGCATCACTCCATCTGTCTTCAGGTATTAATTCCTTTAACCTCAGTTCCGTATGTTTGGCTTCCTTGCTGCTTATAATCCCCAGGCGATTAGCTACCCGATGTACATGAGTATCGACTCCCAGTCCCGGTTTGTTAAACCCCACAGCCAGCATTACATTGGCTGTCTTTCTGCCAACTCCAGCCAAGGTCAGCAGTTCTTCAAAATTTTCCGGTACTTTTCCCTGGTATTCTTCAATGATCCTGGCTGATAGTTTTTTGATATTCGCAGCTTTTGTTTTATAGAGACCAACACCTCTTATTAAATTTTCCAGTTGGGAAATATCCATTTCAGCGAAATCAGCGGGCTTGTTATAGTGCCTGAATAATTCCATGGTAACCCGGTTAACCTGCTCATCGGTGCTCTGAGCTGAGAGAACCACAGCAATCAGGAGTTCAAATATACTGCCGAAATCCAGCATAGTCCCGGCATCAGGATATTCCTTTTTTAGACTGTCCAATATAAGAGAAGCCAATTTTTTTTTGTTCATGATGCCACCTTCAAATCCAATCCAGCACAAGCTGGCAGAGCGAGCAAAAAAGGTGAAGGTCAAGGATTTGCTTAAACGCCGCGATTGAGGCGTACCAAGGGTACGTTGATTGAGCGGCGTTTGAGTGATGACGCCGAGCAACATCCATGGATGGACTAGTGCAGCGGTGCCACGGATAGCAAGGAGCTGTGATTCGCCTTTTTGACGCTCTGAGCCGGTCTACTTAAGACCGGTTTTCTTCAGGAAACTTTCCACATTCATACCCCGGATTTCCAGAATTTTATTGCGTGATGATTCGCCTTTTAACAAGACTACATTTTTCTTGGGAATTTTCAAGATGCTGGCTAAATAAGCAAGCAGTGCCTGGTTGGCTTCACCTTCAACAGGAGGAGCAGTTAGTTTTACTTTCAAAGCACCATTGTGTTCTCCCACGATCTGGTTTTTCGATGAGCGTGGCTGCACCTTGATTTCCAGCCTGATCCCGTTTTCCACCTGAGTAAGATGAAGCATTTCTATTCTTCCTTTATACTCAATTTATCAAGATTTTCTATTATTTCCTTGAGGTCTTTACTGTAGAAAAAACTTGAAAGTTCCTCAACCTTTTTCTGATTCTTTTCCAGCATCTCCATTTCACTGCTGATTTGTGCCTTTAGCTCTGTGCCAAATAATCCCAGGCGTTTAATAACTTCCTGGTACACCATCAGAATTTCGGCAATCCGGTTTTTGGATTGTTCCAGGATAAGGTCGGCTTCTTTTCGGGCGTTACTCTTCAAATCCTCAGCCGTTTGCTGGGCCAGAATAAGACTGTTATTCATGGTCTCTTCCATTTTGCGATATTTTTCCAATTCAAATTCAATTCTCTGTATTTGCTCGCGTAATTGAGAGTTTTCACTGTACAGATTTTCGTAATCCTGAGCCAGTTGCATAATAAAACTCTTAACTTCATTTTTTTCATAGCCCCGGAAAGCTTTTTTGAACTGCTGGTTACGTATTTCCATGGCTGTTATCACAATAATTCCCCCTTCTTTAGTCGCAAAAGGAGTCCAGCTTAAACTCGATATAATTAAGCTATTTTAAGAACAATGGGTTTGCGGTCAGTCCCTCGGGAAAGATATTTCTCAGTCTGGCATAATTGTTCTTCTGCTCCCAGCAGCCCTCTTTCAGTCCCTGAAGAGCTTCACCATATATTGAAAGCAGTTCTCTTAATATAGAACTGTCGTAGAATTGAGCATCTATTCTCAAATATTTTACCCCTGTTGACACAAGTGTTGGCAGGTATGGAAAAAGGCTCAAGGTATGAGGATAGTAAATGTAATTTCTGCATTGTTCATCTGTATGAATAATATATTTTTGTCCCCATTCATCTTTTAGAAAATATTCACTGGAGAGACAGCCATAGCTGCATTCGTTTTCTTCTTCTTCATTCATGCAACGGGCCAGGCAAAAATCACTGATCATTCCACACAGGGGACCATGAAGCATGATTTCAATATTGTTTTCATTTTTGACAATGCTTTGCAGTTCTTCCCATTTTAATTCTTGAGATATACTGAGGCGATTAAGTCCGATTCTTCTGGCAAACTGTATCGCCCTGGAATTGCAAATATTAAGCCCATAGCCGCCTTCCATAGGTATTCCCAGTTTCTTCAGGGAATTTAATGTGCCATAATCATTTACTATTATTCCTGATAATTGCTCCCAGTTTTTTATACCGGTAATATCATCAGGCCCTATAAGCTCATTCTGGCAGGCAATACGAGGGGTTTCCAACCTTATTTTAAGTTTGCTTTTTGCAGATATCTTCAAAGCCTCAGATATTTTATCTCTTTTCCAGGCACTTTTACTCCGTCTGAAACTCTCGTATCCCAGTATAACGCTGTCGATTTTCATCTGTGATATTTCTCTTAAACTATCCAGGTCAGCAATCCTCACGCTCAATTCTGGATATGTATCACATTTTTCTGTGATTTCCTGGTAGTCCTCAGTATCGAGACTCTTGAGAGCATATGCGGTACTGATGAAAAAAGGTTCTCTCTCTCCGCTAATACCTATGGATTTTAAATCCGGTCTTTGGAAAAGGTTTCCGCTGCTATAATCCCTTATCCGTTGTTCATATAAATCCTGATATTCGTTAAGATCCATTTCATATGCGGATGGATTCTCTTTTATCTTGTCCAGGGCTTTTCGATACTTGCTGATTATACAACTCAGATAATCTGCAGTCCGCATCCTGCCTTCTATTTTAAATGAACTAACCCCAGCATCCAGTAAATCCTGTATGTAGGGATAGAGACAAAGATCATTATGAGCCAGATAATAGCCAAAATCATCCATTTCTTTGTTTCTTTCAATATCCGGTAGTTGGTATTTCCATCTGCAGGGCTTAATGCAGCGTCCGCAGTTACCATTCTCGCCGGCAAAAAAGCTGCTCATATAACACTGCCCGGTATGAGAAATGCACAGATCCCCGTGGGCAAAATACTCCAGACCCAGATTGCTTTCTTCATGAATGCTCCTGATTTCTTCAAGAGACAGGTTCTTGGAGAGGATTACCCGCGAAAAGCCCTGTTCTTCAAGCAAATTGACTGCCTGAGAGCTGGATATGGCCATTTGAACACTGGCATGCAAATCCCGATTCAAACCCAATTCCCGGTGTAATTCCACAATGCCAGTATCCTGAATTATTAAGGCATCCACCTCGATATCCTGCAAAAACAGCAGGTATTTTTTAAGTCCTTCCAAATCATAATCATAGTAGAGATTATTCAGCGTTACATAGAGCTTTTTCTTCTTCTGATGTAAAAAATCCACTGCATCACGGAGTTCTTCATCGGTAAAATTAAACTCGCTTCTTAGCATACGCATATTGAAGCTTTTGCCTCCAAGATACACCGCATCAGCACCAGCCTCAGCAACTGCCTCCAGAACCTCCCACTTCCCTGCCGGTGCCAGAAGCTCCACTTTGTTATCAAACATATATCTTGCTCCTAAAAAATCACATATAGTATTTTGATCACTAATCGGCGTACCATTTCAATAGCCAGAACCGCAATAATAGGAGAGAAGTCTATCCCTCCGGCTGACGGAATTATCCTTCTAAACGGTGCCATGATCGGTTCGCTAACATCATAAATAAACCTTATAACTGGTTGATATGGGTTGTGTCTAACAAAAGAAAGAATACATCTGGCTATGATCAACCACACCAGTACTTCAAATGCGATATCGACAACTTGAATTATTTGATAAGAAAGCAATATTGAAATCCTCCTCTGTTATTTGTCCTTGCCCAATTCAACGGACCTCAGGCAGGCCTTTTCGATAGCCTGAAAAAATGCCCTTCTGATGCCATTCTCTTCAAGCTCTCTAACACCTGCTATAGTAGTCCCCCCAGGTGAACAGACCTGTTCACGCAAAACAGCCGGGTGTTCGCCAGTTTCTTCGAGCATTTTTATACTCCCGGCAACTGTCTTAAAGACCAAATTGCGCAACAAGTTTATATCCAGGCCTACCTGCAGGCCAGCATTTATCATGGATTCCACCACCAAATAGACATAGGCCGGCCCACTTCCGGAAACAGCAGTAATCGCATCCATATGTTTTTCATCCACTTGCAATGAAATGCCTACACTATCCATAATCTTCTTGACCAGTTCAATATCATTCACACCAGCAAACCTGCCTGCTGAAATGGCGGCAGCCCCACTGCCAACCAGACACGGTGTATTGGGCATAACCCTGACCACCGGAACATTGACTCCGCTCTTCTCTTCAATATCCGAAGTCTTTATTCCCGCAGCAATGGATACTATAAGCTTTTTATCATTCCACAGCCCTTGTCCCATTTCAAGTACCTGTCCGACCTGATGAGGCTTGACTGCAATAATTATAATATTGCTGGCTTTTATTAGTTCTTTTGGTTCAATTTCCAGACTTTTAAACTCTTCAACAAAGAGGCTGCTTCTTGTGGCATCTATATCATTTACATAAATTCTGTCAAAATCCAAGGACGAAGCGCTGGAAATACCTTTCATCAGCGCATAAGCCATCTTGCCGCAGCCGACAAGTCCTAATACCGGAAGCACAAGTCCTAATACCGGAAGCACTATTTTTCACCTCCAAAGGGATTATTGTAACCGTGTTTACGCATTAAAGAGCGATGATCTTGGGCAATTTCCACATTACTGGGCGTAAAAATAAAAATATTCTTGCCCAGCTGCTGACTGTGACCATCCAGGGAATAAGTGGCCCCACTCACAAAGTCTATTACCCTCTGGGACACCTCAGGTGTGGTATTCTCAAAATTCAGAATAACCTGTTTCCTGTTTTTCAAGTGATCAGTTATTACCTGAACCTCATCAAAGCTATCCGGTTCACAAACCACTACCTTAACTGTCTTATTTGTATGTAAACTAACCACGTTGGATATTCCCCTGCTGCCATCGTCAATATTATCCGGCAGGTCTACGATTTCTTCCCTTATCTCTTCTCTTTCGACTCCCAACCACATCCAAAATTTGTCCATCAAACCCATCTTTTCCCCTCCTCGATTTGGCATCCCTGGTTTTGGATTTCAAGCATCATGAGCAAATAAAGCGCTTCCTACCCGTATGATATTTGCCCCTTCCTCAATTGCCACCTCATAATCCTGAGACATTCCCATAGAAAGGTATTTTAGCTCTACATTATTATATCGCCTTTTACTCAAGTTTTGCTTTAATTCAAAAAGCTCTCTGAATACAGGTCTGGTCTCCTCTACATTATCGGTCATAGGAGCAATAGTCATAAATCCTTGAATTCGCAATGAGCTGAACTGCCCTGCTGAATCAAGAAAATCTTTCACCTCAGCACTGCTCACCCCGGCTTTCTGTTCCTCACCGGAGATGTTTACCTGCAAAAGAGCGGGCACCTCTATCCCAGCCATTTTACCTCTCCTATCCAATTCTTCAGCCAGCTTCCAGCGATCCAGAGAATGAATCAGAGATACCTTTCCAAGCAGCTCTTTCACTTTATTAGTCTGCAACCGGCCTATCATATGCCATCTGGCCTGGGGAACACTATCAATCTTCTTCAGCAATTCCTGCACTCTGTTCTCACCAAAATTTCTGATTCCACAATTATAAGCCATTTGCACTGAAGCACTATCTACCGTTTTACTGACTGCTACGAGCAGAATATCAGTATTCTCTCTTCCGCTTTTCAATGCTGCTTTTTCAATACGTCTGTTAAGATATTGTATCTTTTGTTTTAAATTATCCAAATTAATCACCTTTATGAGAAATTATTACATTCTTATTTCTTTCTATATATCATCATAGTATCCCTTGTTTTATCATAATATATTTTCCATAGTCAAAACCAGCAGATAAGGCTGAAGATAGCATATGCTATACTACCAGGAAACTGAATCCAAAAGTTGAGCCTTTCCCCACCTCACTGTCCACAAAAACTTCCCCTCCATGTGACTCTACTATGTGTTTCACTATGGATAAGCCAAGCCCCGTCCCCCCCTGGCTTCTGGAACGCGCCTTGTCCACACGGTAAAACCTCTCAAATACACGCGGAATACTTTCATGAGGAATCCCCATCCCGGTATCAGTGATGGTAGCCACTATACGACTATCCTTTTTCCGGCAACGGATTATGATTTTTCCTCCATGAGGAGTATATTTTATGGCATTGTCCACAAGGTTTATCAAAACCTGGCCCAACAGGTCTTCGTCAGCCAGGATCATTGGCAGAGGATATGGATAGATAAATTCCACGAAAAGATCCTTTTCACTGATCTGTGGCCCCAGAATATTCATTACACTGGCTATCGACCGAACAATACATACGGGTTTGGGTTGAATGATTCTTTCCCTTGATTCAATTGCGGAAAGAGTAAGCAAATCCTCAATTAAGCGGCTCAATCGGTTGGTCTCTGCATCGATAATCGAAAGAAACCTCCTGCAGGTAGCACTGTTTTCCATTGCTCCATCAAGCAGCGTTTCCACAAAGCCTTTTATCGATGTCAAAGGTGTTCTTAATTCATGAGAAACATTGCCTACGAATTCTGAACGCATCTGGTCGAAATTACGAGCATCGGTAACATCATGGAATACTACTACAGCACCCTCAATGTTTTCCCATTCATCTTTTATGGGTACAGCATGCACCCTGTAAATCTGGGTACTGGGATTGATCACGGTTTCTGTAAACACTTCATTTCCAGTTTCCAGCACTTCGCATATCATGTTGCTGATTTCCTGATCTTTCTTGAGTTCGTCCAATTGCTTATTGAGTAAAGCTCCCTCTCGAACCAGAAAAAGACTTTCCGCAGCCTTATTCGCCCTGATTATTTTGGCATTTAGATCAAAAACTATTACAGCATCCACCATACTGGTGAGTATGGCATTCATTTTTCTCGTATCCTGAGCGATAGTATTCATAAAAACACCCTCTAATCTGTGGTTCGTCCTTCAACAAATCTGTAGCCGACACCGCGTACAGTTTCAATATACTCCGGATCACTGGAATCATCCAGAAGTTTTTGCCGCAGGTGGCGTATATGTACATCTACTGTTCGGGTATCACCAGAATATTCATATCCCCAGACCTTTTCCAACAAGGCTTCACGGGTAAATACTTTGCCCGGGTTGGCAGCCATCAAACTTAATAATTCGAATTCTTTCGGGGTTAACTCTAGTTTCTCCTCATCTAAAAACGCTTCATATTTTTCCGGTACAACAATTAAATCCTTATAGACATATACCTTTTTCCCAACTGCCTTCTCAGCCTCAAGTATTTTAAGCGCCCTCAGACGCGCTTTGACCCGGGCCACCATCTCACGAGGACTAAAAGGCTTCTTAATATAATCATCAGCCCCCATTTCCAGACCTAAAACAGTGTCAAACTCTTCGCCCTTCGCGGTCAGCATTATTATTGGAATAGTATTATATTCCGGACTCTGTTTAAGTGTCCGGCATACTTCCAAACCATCCATATTAGGGAGCATAATGTCCAGCAGGATTAAATCCGGGAACTCTTTTCTGACCATTTCCAGAGCACTCAGTCCATCATAAGCGACCACGACTCTATAAGCTTCTTTCTCCAGGTTAAATTTAACCAGTTCGACAATATAGGTTTCATCATCTACAACCAATATTTTAGAATTATGCAATATATCACCTCAATCCGATAAAAGCACCCATCCTGCCAGTAATCCCATTGTCTCTTCTGTAGGAATAGAATAAATCCTTAAGACATGAGGTACATAGATCACAATTAATGATGTTCGTAGGCTGTATGCCACAGCTAATAAGCATTTTGATATTGGTCAATCTTAAATCCCAAAAATATTTATTTTCTCTAAAATTGATTATACCATCAATTTGAGCAAAGTGCCTGTTCACTTTAAATGCCAGATCCTCTTGCACCTCAAAACAGCATTCTCCTATTCCGGGACCAATAAAAACTTCTATATCTGAAGGCTCTGAAGAAAAATGCTTTCCCATTTCACAAATTGCATTGATACCTATCTTGCCCATGGTCCCCTTCCAACCGCTATGAGCAACTCCCACAACCCTTTTTTGCGGGTCACAAAAAATAATCGGCAAACAATCTGCATAAAACGTAGCCAGAACCAACCCCGGAGTATTGCTGATCATGGCATCATAACCCTCCAGGGCGCTTTCCAAATCTCTGGCGCCACAGGCAGCATCTTCTCCAAAGACTACGGCCACCCGGTTCCCATGGACCTGCTGACAGGATACCATACTATCCAGTTTGGTGCCAAACACTTCCATGCATCGGCAGCGGTTATCCAAAACACTTTCCCGCTGATCCCCCACATGCAATCCCAGGTTTAAGGAAGAATAAGGCCCGCCGCTTACTCCTTCTGCCCTGCTGGAAAAGGCCATATTTATACCAGCTTTATGCCAGTCATCCACTCCAATATAATTTATATCCTTATATTTCTTCCATTTCCATTTCTTCATTTGTCCATCCCTTCCATATAGCTTAGAATAATAAAAAGGGGGGATATTGGATGAATTGTCCTGAATGTAAACAACCCTTGACTTCGTATACTGAAGACTGTCCCAATTGTGGCTTTAGCATCATAAACAGCCCATGGATCATTATAAGCAAAGTCTATTCTCCAGATGATATGGTGATAGAAAGCCTGCTGAAGTCCTTTGGGCTGCCTGTAAAAGTATCCCGTCGGGAAGTGTCCCAAATGCCGGTAAATATTGGTCCACTTGCCGAAGTGGAAATCGCTGTCCCTGAATGCCTTGTTGAGGAAGCACGAGATCTGTTGGAAGGTGCGATAAACACTGATATATAACTGCTTAATCAATCTGGAGGATTTTGCTCATGCTTACTATTAGCGAGGTAGCTGCGAAATTCAAGATCAGCAACCGTCAAGTTCACGACATGGTCAATTATGGATACCTTAATGTTGCCAATGTATACCGCAGGGGTAACTATGGAATCAGTTATTTGTTTTCAGAAAATGAACTCAATCGACTGGATATTTATTCAATATTGGCCGAGATCCAGGAAAAAAAGAAGCAGCATATATATTACCGGGCCAATCCTTTAAAGTTCAGAAACCTTATTAATGCGCTTAACTATTATGAACGTTTTCTGGCGAATATCGAATACCAGCCGGAAAGAGAAGTTTTACAAACTGCTTTTTATCTTTTTCATCTCAACCATTATGCTAAAACATATAAAGAGCAAAGCAATGAATTGTATTCCCTTAAAAACAATGTGCTGAAAAAGATGTACCAGGAGAATTCCCCAATCATAAATACCTGTTATTTAATAGGACCAGACAGGAAAAAAATATTCCTCTGTGAGGACTGCAAGGACTCAGCCAGGTCTGCCAGGATGTCTTTTGTTGAATACGTGAAAAAAGGATACTACTGCCCTAAATGTTACATACAGAGTATAGAAAAGGAATATTATTCGCTGCTGGAGTTTAAGATTGATGCCGCAGATTATCGTTTTACTTTTCATCTGCCACGCTCTTCTGCTATCCGTTGGATGGGAGAAATTGATAATCTGCCACAGGGCAACAGACAAGCAAATCGCTATGATGACAAAATGTACCTCTATGGCCGTCCGGTCAGCAGAACCGAGGAAAGAGTATTTCCCCTGCCTGTAGTAAAAGAATTTTTGTGCAAGTATCTGGATTTATGAGCAGGAATAAAAGCTTCGTGGCTCTAGCGTTTTTTCAATTGTTCAATAGTTTTAATAAAACTATTTAAATCGGCAAATTGGCGATATACTGAAGCAAAACGCACATAGGCCACCTCATCCAAGATCTGCAGTCTGTCCATCACCTTTTCGCCGATAACCTTGCTGTTGACTTCCCGATCATACTCATCCCTGAGTTCACCTTCAATCTCAGCCACCAGGTTCTCCATATCTTCCATGCTTACTGGACGTTTTTCACAGGCTCTGGTAATACCATCCAGCAATTTATCGCGTTTAAACTGTTCCCGGTCGCCTCCCTTTTTTATTACCAGCAAAGACCTGTCTTCAACTCTCTCATATGTAGTAAACCTTTTTTTACAGGCTGAGCATTCTCGACGCCTTCTGATAAATGAAGCATCTTCACTGGCTCTGGAATCAATTACCCTGCTTTCGTGTTCATGACAATAAGGACAGCGCATAATTATCACTCCACTCTTTTATACATATTATTGCGGGTTTGTCCTTATTATGGACAAAAGTAATTACTAATTCAACTTTAAAGCTGATGGGTACTAATAATTCTCATCATCCAGCAGGTAGTCTCTTCTATAAGCATCGATTTCATTGGCAACCGGTACTTCAACCAGAATCACATCCCTGCCTATCCTTACGATTTTGTTCCAGGGAACGCTCAGTTCTTCTCTCCTGGAAAAAAAGCTGAACCTTCTGCTGTGTCCCGGCAATACCAGTCCAAGAACCCTGCCATGTTCGATATCCAGGTCTATATCAGTAATGTTGCCTAATTTTTTTCCATCAAGAATATTTATTACATCACGCGAACGCAGTTCAGATATCTTAATCATTCCAACCCACTCCTTGATTACATAATTGAGGATTTTGCATAATTAGCTTTTAATATGATTCCTTGGGTACTGTAGCACTGTCATCCTGAGACAACACCGAAGGATTTTTAGATTCACCCTTCAGGCACTACTTATGTCCGCCATTCTGGATTTTTTTAAATCTATGCAAAACTCTATATTAATATTTTATCTATAGTTTTAATATATGAAAAAGCCGGAAAAAAGTTTCCTCACGGGACTCACCATTTTAACCCCGGCTTTATTTGAGATATATTCCCATTTTTGAGGCGTACAGTCTCTTTCATCTGCCTTTCATTATATTTGAGGGCTAGAAACCATAAATTCACTTCCCAAAAATTAAAGAAATACTGCATATGAGCTTCATAATTGAAGAATTCTCTCAATATTGATTCCAGATGCCTATTTCTGAGCAAATAGATAGTGAATATAAATCCCACAAATGACGATAGAAAAAATAAGTATGTAATTTCTGAAGCGGGCTGGACTCAATGGAGAGGCCCGAAGTGGTATTGAATGACCGATATACCACAGCAATTTAATATATAAATTTGAGGAGGAATATCAACTATGATGAGGTCTCTCTATACTTCATGCTCGGGAATGCGCGCCCAGCAACTCAATGTTGATACATTGGCCCACAATATGTCCAATGTCAATACGGTTGGGTTCAAAAAACAGCGTCTTGAATTCCAGGATTTACTCTATCAGACTATTAGACGTCCCTCTGCTGGAGAAGACATAAATGAGCCGGTTGGCTTGTTGGTAGGGCTGGGTGTCAAACCAGTAGCAATAAGCACTATGTTTTCACAGGGTAATATGCAACATACAGAAAATCCGCTTGATGTTGCTATAGTGGGACAGGCTTTTTTTAAAATTGAAGTACCGGGCTACGAAGATCCTCTTTATACCAAGAATGGCTCTTTTAAAATTGACGCCGAAGGTAATTTAGTTACTGCTGATGGTTACCGGGTTATTGGTGTTGATTCTTTAGAAGAAGGTGCTTACGACCCAAATATTGATCAGCAAGGCATAGTCACTTACATGGTCCCTGGTGAAGAAGAACCTGAAGAAGCCGGGCAGATAGAACTGGCCCAGTTTATTAACCCAGATGGCCTTAATAAACTAGGCCATAACCTTTACCAGGAAACACTCGCTTCTGGTGAAGCTATTGATTGGGAACCTGATGAAGATCCTACCGTATCTCTGGAATCGGGATAT
>JAHDSE010000139.1 GCA_018432955.1 Syntrophomonadaceae bacterium | reverse complement strand
GTCTATACGCACTGTTTTCACCTGGCGAATAACCCTCATGACGCGCAGGACCTGGCCCAGGATGTGTTCATACAGGCATACAGGAATATCAGGTCTTTCAGAAAAGACGCTGATTTTGGAACCTGGCTTCATAAGATAGCGGTTAATCTCTGGATAAATAATCGCCGCCGGAATAAGAAAATAATTGCCTTTTCACTGGATGAACCCGTTGCCACAGGTGACGGGGAAGTAATCCGGGAGCTGGCAGCCAACGAAGACAGCCCGCTGGATAAAGTGGAGCAGATTGAATTCAGTGAGATGGTGAACAGGGCACTTAACCAACTGATACCCGAGTTTAAAACAGTTTTGGTACTGAGAGAATTTGAAGGATACAGTTATGAAGAAATAGCCGGTATCCTGGATTGTTCGCCCGGCACGGTTAAATCCCGGATAAACCGGGGAAGAAAAGCACTGAAAAAAGAACTGGAACAATTAGAACTCAGATAGCTTTGCTGCAGATTACAGTTAGTATTTGCGGCTTATAAAATAAGGTGTGATTAATTTATGGAATGTAAAAAAATTAAAGCGTTAATATCTCCATACCTGGATGAGGAACTGTCTCCTGCTGAAATGGAAACAGTTAGAATTCATCTTGATAATTGTCATGAATGCCGGCAGGAATTTGAGGAAATAAGAGATATTTCTGTGGCTTTAAAGGATTTTGCCGGAGATACTCTGGCCGCTCCTGCCGGGTTCAGTGATTCGGTGATGCGTTCCATAAAAGAAGAAGCCGCGGCTTCTGAATCCCATACTCCTCTTTTCCGGGGCCAGGGTATCAGAAGATGGGCTGCCGGTATCGCGGCCGCGTTAGTTATCGCTCTGTCCGCCGCGGGGATTAACTGGGGTCCGTTGCTGCAAATAGCTGATAATACTCCAGATAATCCAACGGAAATTAATACGCCGGTTCAGCCCGGTGAAAATAGCAGCAATCTTTTTGAAAACAATAATAATCTTGTACTGCCGGTACCTCCGGATAATGAGAGCAATCCGGCAAGCGGCGACAGTGAAAATACCGGCAATAATGTAAATCCTGCGGTGCCTGCTAATCAGGGCAATGATGTGATTACTACCCCGGAAGAAAATCGGGCAAATAACACTTACGAAGCTGATGCCACATTATTGAGTACCGCGCCTGTAATTAAAACAAGCATGCTGCGGATCGAAGCGGATGATTCTGCGGCAACACTGGCAGAGGTTCTGGAAACAGCGTCCGGTAATGTTAAAACGGTTCAGAAGGTAAATGAAGATGGCTGTACTATAGTAAAAATGACTGTGCCTGTATCTGAGGCAGCCAATCTGATTGCAAGATTTGCCGATATGGGCAAAATACTTGCAAACCAGGAAGATGAAAAAGATGTCGCCGCGGGTTATACAGACAGTCTGGAACAATACCGCAATCTTATCAACCAGTATAATAACAGCAGTGACGCGGGAGAACAGCGCCAGCTTAAAAAGCAGATCGAGTCACTGGAAATACAGCTGTCCAACTGGCAAAAAGAGGCCGAAAAACAAACTATCGTCCTGATAGTTCAGCAAAAATAAAACAGATTTTTTAAATTAACCACAGATGAACACGGATAGACACGGATTTGTTCTGTGTCTTTTTTTTAACCACGGGTTTTGGATTTTAACCACAGATGAACACGGATGAACACGGATGGACACGGATTATTTTTTTGTTTTTATTTGAGAGTTTTGCGTAATTCTAAAATCAGGAAATTTTTTGAGCTCGGCAAACGTTTTTAGATCCTTCGGCTTTGCCTCAGGATGACAGTAATAAATATTCCATATACCAAATTCCCCCAAAACCCCAAAAGAAAATCTGTGTCCCTCCGTGTGTATCTGTGGTTAATTATACGAATTTTTACTTCGATAATTATCGGATTATTCTTTTGATGCTTACTTTTTTACCAAAGTTTATTATCAGGCCTAATTTAATTCCGCTTGCTTGTAAATAGTTTATTAGCTGAGCTTCATGGATGTTGTCGATAGCAGCTGCAACTTTGAGTTCAATGATTATTTTTTCATCTACCAGTAAATCAGCATAGTATTCACCCACTGGCTTGGCATCATAAAATACCTTTATTCCCTTTTGCTTTTCCACCTTAAATCCATTTTTATCTAATTCAATCGCCAGTGCATTTTCATATACTTTTTCCAGAAAACCTGCTCCCAGGGTATTATGAACTTTATAAGCACAACCTATTATCCTTTCTGTTAACTCATTGTATAAATATTCCATATAAACAATCCCCCAAAAGAAAATCCGTGTCTATCCCTGCTAATCCGTGGTTTAAAAAACACCAATCCGTGTAAATCTGTGTTCATCTGTGGTTTATTAAAAAAAACAGCACAAATAATCTGTGTCCATCCGCGTGTATCTGTGGTTAATTATAGGTCTATGATTATCCGGTTCAGGATTGTAGCGGCCTGGGCTCGGGTCAGGGGGCTGTTGGGTTGGAATTGCTCTCTTATCATGATTTCGAAAAGTCCCCTCTGGTAGCCACGGGAAACAGAGCTCAGGCCCCATAAGGGTATATATTCACTATCAAAATACGGTAATAACGGCAAATCGGTATTTGCTTCATCTCCAAAAGCCCGGTCCAGGATAACCGCCATTTCAGTTCTGCTCACAGCCTGCCAGGGTCTGAAAGTCCCATCAGGGTAACCACTTATAATGCCATTTTCCCGGGCCGCATTTACTGAACTCAATGCCCAGTAGGGAATATCGCTGCTGTCAGTGAAATACGTCTGGGTTCCGGAAACCTCAGGCTGGAGGTTTTTACAACCAGCTATCATTATTATCATTTCCAGGCGGCTCATCTCTTCATCTGGCCTGAATCTGCCGTCTTCATAGCCATGAACAATACCCCGGGCCGCCAGGTTTTCAATCGCTTCCTGTGCCGGAATCCCTTCTATATCTGTAAATGTTTCCTTTTCCCGGGGTAAAGGATAACTTATTATTTCCGGCTCAGTCACATTAATAGCCCTGCTCGAAGAATCAATGGCAATGACTCTCAGTTTTTCTTCATTCTCCACTGTCTTATACAGGCGGCTGAAATGCCCGTCCTGCTCCGGAATAATCACCTGTCTCTGTCCATCCTCCCGGTATATAGATAAGCGGTCTGCGCTGGTATATCCCTGGATTATCAAGACCCCATTCAATTCATATGCCGACACCCTTAACTCCGGTTTCAGCTCATTCCCGCTGGGCTCTGCCTTCATCTCTGCCAGAAAACCATTATACCTCCCAAAAGTGGATAAGACTGTTACTCCAAGCTCTTCTCCTGGAATCAGGTCTTGGGGAGACAGGACATATCCATCTTTGCTTATCAGGGTAGATGGATAATATCTATAAGTACTGCCATCAGTCATTTTAATCAAATTACTATTTTTATCGAATTTCAAGAAGGTTTTGGAGCTTGCTTCTTCTATTTCAGCAATATCAATACGCAATACCTGGCCATTTTCTGGATCACAAATCAATCTGGCCCAATTTCCCGATTCCAGCGAAGCTGTTTCAATGGAAGTCCTCCAGCGGAATGTCTCCATTTCATCGCTTGTTTTATATATCTTAAAATTATTTGTTTTATCAACAAGGTACAGGCTTTTTTGTTTTTCGCTGAAATATACTATCCGCCCGTAGTTTACCTGGCTCTGAGCATTTAACTGCAGAAGTTCCCTGCTGTCCGGTAAAAGAAGCCCGCTTACCCGATCTCCGGGTACAATATCTTCCAGGGAAGCCTCCTGGAAGTCTTTATATATCTCGGTTCCCGGATACAGATGGTATGAACCGCCCGTGTCCAGAAGGAGTTCGCCCTTTGATCTGTCAATCTTATTAACCCTGCCGGAAACCAGGTCTCTTTCCACCTTCACATAATGAATTATCTGCGTACCCGGTGATAATAAAAGAGAAACCTTCATTCCCGGCATAAGTTTCTTAAAAGCACTCTCTCCATAAGCAAACGGGGCTTCTTCAGCGGAACTGTCCAGCAGATTATTGCTATAACTTACTGCCATCCATGGTGCCAGGCTATAACTCCGCTCATCTTTCAGCAGTTTTAATGTTTGTTCCTCTATGTTAATACTGGATATATAACCGCTTATTTCCTCATAGGACGCGCTTAGCTGCCAGAGATTTTGCAGCACAGGATTAATGGCGGCTTTAATCTGACTGCCGGCAGGGAAATTGTTAAAAGCAGCTAAAGGCTCATCATTTACCAGAATATCGCTGCTCTGGCTTATTGCCCTGTCGTCCAGATAATATCCGCCTTGCCTGACTTCAGAACTCATTTCCACCAGCAGATTCCCTTCGCCTGTGGGAAGAAGCTGAACCCCTCCTGTTTGCCAGTTCCGGCCAAATAAATAAACAGCTTCAGCACCCAGGTATACTACATTCCCCGCTGCCATATCCCGGGGAGCTGAGGTCTTCAGCCCGTCTATTACCCCTTTTATCTTTACATTTTTACTATTCAAGTCCAATCCATTTTCAAGACTTATCATATTATTATTGATTTCTTTTATTGCTGACTGTTGAAGAGCCTGCCCATATACCAGGGCAAATTTCTGCTCAGCATACTCTTCGGCAATCCGCTGTCCTTTTACGGTGATTATGTACTGCCCTTTTTGCGGATTGTCGATATATACCTGTTCGGTGTTGTTTTTGCTGTCCATCTTTCCCTGTTTCTTGAAATCATTACCATAGATCAAGTTACCGTCGGGGTCCTTTACTGTAAGATCCAGGTTATTTATGAGCGCGGCATCTGTCCCGGCTGCTGCCGGCGGGTCAATCCAGCTGAGACTAGCCTTAAAGGCTCCCTTGATATCTGGGATATCTATACTGTATTCCAAAGTCTCTCCTTCTTTTACAGCTTCAGAATCGAGCAACTTAAAAGAGGATTCTTCCAGCGCGAGTATTGTAGCGGCAGCGTCAATTATCCCGAATCCTTCCGCGGAAGGTCCTCCTTCCAGAGGCCGGGCACCATTTATGAGCAAGGCTTTAATCAAAGCTGAGGAGGGGTTTTTTATTTCTAATTCTTTATTCAGGTATTCTCTTATTAAGGCAACTGTTCCTCCGCTGACTGCGGCTGCCATACTGCTGCCCCCCATACGGGTATATTGTTCATTCGCCTTGAAATTGCTTTCGCTCAAACTCGAACAGGCGGAAATTATGGCTGACCCGGGAGCCAGTAATTCCGGTTTTATCCTGCCATCAGCTGTCGGTCCCCGGCTGGAGGAATCCGCGCTCTGGTCCGCATAGCGAGCTTCTGGGCTGAATGCCGCGCGTGGTACCTGACTGGACCCCACAACCAGGGCATTTTTACTGTTGGCCTCAATTGTCAGAGATCCTGCACCTGGACCGCTGTTTCCAGCACCGAATATGGGCAGGAAATCCGGGTGAGTATAAACAAAGTTGTCTATCTGTGCTGCTTTGTTCACATAGCTGTTGTTTGCAGTCCCCCAGCCGTCCACGTGGATTCTGACTCCCGCAGCATAAGCCGGAGTAAACAAGTTATTCAGATTTCCGGGTATCTTAAGTTTCCCATTGCTGTCCAGAAGTGCCTGAAAATAAAGGCTGGCACCCGGAGCGATACCCTGATACTGCCCATTTGACGCGCTGCCATTTCCGACAATGGTGGCTGCCATATGGGTTCCATGGCCATCCGGGTCATCAGGGATTTCACGATCGGTATATGATTTCAACATGACTACTCTGGGCATTTTGCCGGCTTCACTCTTCAGATCAGGATGAATATCGCTTACACTGCCTTTATCAAGCCCGCTGTCGGCAATACCCACAATCTGCCCTTCACCATCCAATCCCCCGGGAATTGACAAATCCCAGGCAATTAGGGGGCTGGAAGCTATAATATCCGCCGCCCGGTCATTCAACAGTACTGTGGATGCAAAAGATGGCGAATAAAATAAATATGTATTAAACTGCCCCATCAGCATAAGGCACGCAAGCAGCAGCGATAACACAATCCGCCGCCTTTTATGTATTATATTCACTTTTAAAACCCCTTACAGCTGTATTTCAAAAAATAATCCATGTATATCTATGTCAACCTACGGCAAAAAAATCCATCTTATCATTCTTAGCGTTAGCAAAACAACCTTAATGGTAAGTCAGTTTACATCAGTACTCCCTGGGGGAATCTTAAGATCCTTCGGCTTTGCCTCAGGATGACAGTACTACAATACTTGCCCAATAATATGGAAAAATTTATTATGCGAAATCCTCATATTTATTATTACGTGGTATTCGTCAGTATCTTACAATTTTCCTCCAGTAAATTTTTTCTGCGCTGTTCTCTTACTTAATTCTCATACCTATCACCCATAGCAAAATACTTAATCTTCCATAATTAATAGGTAGTAAAAAATAAAACTCTGCCCTCCCCCGAAAAAATCCCCTTATAAAAAAATCCGTGTTCATCTGTGTCCATCCGTGGTTACTTAAAAAATCCGTGTCCATCTGTGGTTAATACAAAAAAAGCGGGATTCATTCCCGCTGCCATTTGTCAAAAAACCTATCAGAGCGAGCAAAAAAGGTGAAGGTCAAGGAATTACTTAAACGCCGCGATTGAGGCGTACACATGGTACGTCGATTGAGCGGCGTTTGAGTGATGACGCAGAGATTCACCTTTTTTGACGCTCTGAAGCGGGATTTTATTCCCGCTGTTAAATACATTTTCATTCCTTATTGATTGTTTAAATATTCCATTATCCCATCTGCTATAGCTTCTGCGGCAAGTTCCCTGAAAGAATTCTGTTTCAGGAGCCGAATCTCAACCGGATTGCTCATAAAGGCAATTTCAACCAGTGCCGAAGGCATCTGCGTATTCCTTAATACCGAATAATTTTTTTCCTTTACTCCCCTGTCATTTCTCCTGAGTTTATTCAAAAGCTCTTTTTGTAAGGCCGCAGCCAGTTCCTCTCTCTGCGCACGCTGTTCACATAGATGTTCTATTTCCAGCGGCGCGTAAAAATATGTCTCTGTACCTGATGGATCAGGACCATTAGTAGTGGAATTGGCATGAATGGATACAAAAATCGTGGCATCCAAGTTATTGGCTATTTTAGCTCGTTCTTCAAGTCCTACGCTTGTATCCGTAATACGGGTGTATTCTACCTGAATACCTTTTTCCCTTTCCAGCAGCTTTCCTACCATTAAAGCCACATCCAGATTAATCTCTTTTTCCATGAGGTTTTCTCTAAACGCACCAGAATCTGTTCCGCCATGTCCCGGGTCTAGTACTACTATTTTATCACCGGACTTGATCTTTGGTTTATATGTAAGAATAATGTTGAGTACATTATCAGCGTCTGTTGTCAGCGCATATTTATAGGGATTCTTGTTTTCTATTTCCAGAATAGTCAAGGGTTCCTCATTATCATTATTCTGTTTTACCGTCATTTCTTTTAATATTCTGCTTATAGTATATTCATATTCTTCACGAGCCGTACCTGCAGCAGTAGCTTCCAGGGTGACTTCAAGTATATCATCATCCTTGACGCGGTAACTATACTCACAGGGAACCAATGTCTTTATCAGTAATATTTCTCCCGTTTCTCCGACAACCTTTCTGCCTACTCCGGTTATGCAATTGGGAATAAACAATACTTCTTTTTTGCCCATATTTTCGCTTCTGAGCTCGTAATCAAACCCCGCAGGCAATTCCACTTCAACCAGGGCATCATTTCCTTTGTTTTCACCCCTGACTACCAGGGTATGGCCTCCCAGTGATTTTTCCATATAATCAGAGCCGGTTATTTGCTTGTCCTTAAATAGATAACTAACAGTCTTCCTATCCTTATCCTCTATGATATCGGGTTTTAATGCTGATCCTGATCCGATTGCTATTTCAACGCCTTTTTCATTTATATCATAAGCAATCCTGACAGCCCTGTCGAATGATACCACAGGTACCTGCGGTTCTTTAACAGGATCTTCTTCAATTGGTTTTTCTTCCGCCGGTATCTCGTCATTTTCTTCCCAGATAAAATCGACCAACCAACCGGCTATCCAGGCACTGTTGTCCCCTCTGCTGACCTGATACCAGCCATCTTTTTCTCCCAGCACATCCATTCTTTCTCCTGGTCGAGCCTGGTCAACCAGGGCATAGTTTGTTGAAGGGCCGCTGCGCAGGTTGACCTGTTCCTTGTTGACTGTAACCGCAGCCAGCTGGGCATTAGCCTGTTCTTCCGCATTTACGGCACTGTTTTTGCTGTTGATGCTTATAGTACGATTGACTTCATCCCAGCTAACCTCGCCGCCAAAGGCTTCACCGGCAAAACGAAGCGGTGCCAGAGTCCGGTCCTGTACTATTTTAGCTGCTACATCCAGCTTCCATTCTGTACCATTCACTGTCGGCATAGTTGAGCCTATAGGCAAAACAACCATGGTATTCCCTTTCCGGGCAACAACTGTTCGGGTGGCATTATCCCATTCCACACTGGCACCCATGGCCTCAAATATAGCCCTCAGAGGAACCAGGGTACGCCCATTCTCTATAATAGGCGGAACATCGAAACTGAGTTCCTGTCGGTTTATGAAAACCAACGGGGCTGAGTAGACAGGGTTTTCCTGTGGCTGTAAGGCAGGGACTGCCTCCTCAAGTTCAGCTTCCGCTGCCGTTTCAGTTTCCGTTTCCTTTACCAGCCAGGCAGCTACATAAGCACTGCTGCCATCATTGAGAGCTATCCTATACCAGTCACCGCTTTCTTCCAGTACCGAAAAAACAGCCTGGTCTTCTATCATGCCTGCTTTATCATAAGAAGTTCCCGGTCCGCTGCGGACATTGATAGGCCCATCCTGAACCTGAATTTTTTTGCCTGTTGATACCTGGGTAGCCGGGGCGCTTGCGGGAGCAGTTCCTCCTGCGACCAGGAAAGCAGCTATATAAGCCACATTGCCTGCTTTATCCCGTACCTGGTACCATTCTCCTTCACTGCCTACTACAGTCAAGATATCTCCTTTTACAGCCTGGCCGGTTTTTTCATAGGAGGTACCGGGGCCTGAGCGCAGGTTTACCAGTTCTCCAGTGACTGTGACAATCTCTTCCTGCAGGTCAATAAGCGAAACAGATGTCCAGCCCGTAAGACTGCCGTACTGGATCTGGTACCAATCACCCGATGTCTGCAGTATCTTTACCTCGGTATCCCGCAGGAGATTTCCTGTTTCCTGGTATTCGGTTCCAGGACCTGACCTGACCCTCACTACACTGCCGTTAATAGTTCCGCTGCTGGCCGCAGCGGGAAGTACATAGGCCAGGAGAATAATCATGCTGAGGAAAAAAGCCATTATAATTTTAGAATTATTTTTCATGTAACCCACCTTGTATAATCCATTTTTACTGTTGAATTATAATTATTAATTATGGTAGAGAAAGCTTCCGCTTTTCTCTTTATTGAGACCTTTGCATAATTTAAAATTCCGGTATGTCATTCCAAACATTGGTAAAGCCACCTTAATTGTTTGCAAAGCAAACATCAGTAGTACCCGAAGGGGAGTCTTAAGATCCTTCGGCTTTGCCTCAGGATGACATTGGCAAAACACCTGTCCTAATGACACAAAAAACTATTTAACTGTATTACTCTAAATCCTGTGCAGATTGGTTTCGACATTTTCCTCTTTTAGTCCTTCTATACTATGGTAGAAAATACAGGTATTTTGTCTTTTCTTTCTTAATTATACAACAGCAGGGAACATATTCTTTCAACCCGGTTAAAAATAATTTTGGACAGGGGTGAGACAGGGGGGACGGTCCTTGTGTCTGGTTCGAAGAACCAGACACAAGGACCGTCCCCCCTGT
>JAHDSE010000056.1 GCA_018432955.1 Syntrophomonadaceae bacterium | reverse complement strand
GGTTATTAACATTTTACCAAACGGGGATGCACTTTTGTTGTCAATACCGGTTTTTTAACTGTTTATTTTATTGTTTTGTCGGGCTTTTCAGCCAATTTTTCTGGACAGAAAGTTGAGTTAAATAATATCCAATTTCAAATAAAGTACCTCCAAAAATAAAACCGATTAAACTATTTCGGTAACCTTTCTGTTTATCGTTTAATTGCACATTTATAGCCTCCAATATGCTGATTATGTAGATTTTACCATAAACAGTAAGCGTTCGTATGGCTGGGAACGACCTCTCAGACCATGGGGAATTGGACTTCATAGTCAATTGTGGAAATCTAGTACTCTGTAACGTCTAAAAGTTTAGGTTATCCGCCGAAAAAAAATTTCGCAGGGGAAGGCGGAGGAATGAGTAATACTGGACGTATTTCGATTGACGACAACGAAGCCCTGTGGAAATTTGGCCGGGGGGAATGAAAGTTTTAGGCGTTACAGAGTACTAGCGCAGCAGCCACCCATAATCCTGCCTGCAATCAACAATATAATCAACGTATACTGTCTGATCCTTAATTTGATATAAAAGCAGATACCATTTTTCTGCGAACATCTTGTGATATTTATTGGGTGGAATAAATTCCGCCTCCAAAAAGGGAAAACGCTCCGGCATCTGGTGCAGGGAGCGAATGGCAGCTATCAGTTCATTTTTTACTTTGCGGGCGGCTGAAGGACTTTTCTGTGCCAAAAACCGAATATGGGTTGCCAGCATCTTGCGTGAACGGTCGGAAACAATGACTTTATAACGAGGTGTCTTTTCCATGTTCCACCTCGTCAATAATACTTTCCAGATAGCTATCCAGTTCATCCGCTGTGCTTCCGACACGACCGGCCAGGCGATCTTCTTCAACAGACAGCAGTTCTTCCCGCAGTTTCAGCATTTTCTCGCGGCGGTTAAATGTTTCAATATCCATAACCACAAGGTCACCCTCACCGTTTTTTGTAAGGTAAACAGGTTCTCCGGTAGACTTACACAATGCCGCAATTTCATTGTAATTTTGACGGATACTTGCGGATGGCTTAATCTGCATGGTGTCAACTCCTTGCCGTAGCAATATTCTAACCATATTATACTTTTTTCTTGCTATTAAAATCAATACCCATTATGATCCCCCTGTCTGCTCTTACTCTATTTTCCCCCGGATACATTTGATTTCTTCTTCCGCCAAACCGCCAACATCGTTACTTTTATTAGCAAATATGTAAATCTTAAACATTAAAGGGTTCCATCTGGCCACTTGCGCGATGAGTTATCATAAACATGGAGAAAAAACAAACAAAATATGGTAATATATCAATGATTGGTGACGAAAACCTTAATAGATAAAGAAACCATTATAATGCTTTTTATTCATTAGCAGGCTTTGTGTTCGTTATTTTTTAAGGAGAGAAATATTTATGAACCTAAAATATGATTTGGAAGATCATCCCCCGCTTAAAGAAAATCTGCTCTACGGTCTGCAATGGCTGGCCGTTACTATTCCGGCAGTAATAGTTCTCGGCAAGATTTTAGGGGGAATGCAAGGGACAGTTGAAGCTGAGCTTCTCTATATGCAAAAACTATTTGCGGTTATGTCGGTAAGCCTTCTGCTGCAAATTTGGTGGGGACACCGACTTCCCCTGGTAATCGGGCCAGCGACAATTTTGCTTATCGGTATCCTGGCTTCACAAAGCAGTTCACCATCAGCCATCGACTCCACTATATTAATCTGCGGGGTAATTTTAACTTTCCTGGCCGTCAGCGGCTTGTTTGCATATCTACGGCGTCTCTTTACCCCCCGGGTAGTGGCAGTTATCCTGCTATTGGTGGCTTTTACTATGCTTCCCACTATACTGCAACTGATCAGCAGCAGTTCTGGCAACATATCATCTGCAAAGCATTTGGGCTTTGCTTTTATCTTTATATTACTTATGTTTACAGGTCAACGCTGGCTTACTGGTTTATGGAAATCAACCCTTATACTATGGGCCATAATTATCGGTAGCATCATCTATTTTTTTATAAACCCGACGTGGACTCACGAATTGAATACGGTAGGTATTCCAGTGCTCGGCAGTTTTTTCTCGCAGTTGACAACAAGTATTATCATTGAGCCTGGATTAATGATAGCATTTTTGCTTTGTTTTCTCGGGCTTTCTATTAATGACCTGGGTTCTATTCAGGCGGTAGGCTCAGTATTACAGGCCGATGATATGCCTAAACGAATTACACGAGGTATTACATTAACAGGTCTGGGCAATACCCTGGCTGGCTTCATGGGTGTAATTGGCCCGGTGAACTTTTCATTCAGTCCAGGTGTTATTGCTTCTACTGGATGTGCAGCACGTTCTACCTTGATTCCGACTGCTGTAGCCATGTTAATCCTGGCATTTTTACCCAAGACCCTATTCTACTTATCTTTTATACCAGAAGTAATTATCGGTTGTGTTCTACTTTTTATCATGTGTACACAGGTAGCGGCAGGTTTAACAACCGCTTTTGCTGCTATGGAGCAACCCTATTTCGATTATGCGCTTTTGATAGGTCTGCCTATACTTACAGGAATCATGGTAGCTTTCCTGCCTGCGGAAATCATATCTTCTTTTCCGTCTAACCTGCGTCCAATACTGGGGAACGGTTTTGTCATAGGAATCCTGGTGTCAATGCTGCTGGAACATGTCATATTCCGCAATAGCAAGGCATAAAAAACATTTTCCCCAGCTGCTGCAGGTAAATGTGCATCTAAAAACTTCAGGAACAAAATAAAAGAGATACGGCGCAAAATGATCTACCCCAAGAAAATATGGAGGGATTTGGATTGCTTTTCATACACCTGTTTTCTTTAGCGTAATTATGCTAAAATCTAAATGAGGAGGTGTTACCATATGCCACAAATCAGGCCGGTATCCGATTTGCGAAATAATTTTGCAGATATTTCAAAAACCGTTCACGAAACTGCAGAACCGGTATTTTTAACGAAAAATGGATATGGAGATATGGTTGTTATGAGTTATGAGACTTATGAAAAACTTCAATTTGAAAGCGAAATATATTTCAAACTCAAAGAAGCTGAGACACAAGCCAGGCAAGCCAAGCAGCGGTTTTCTCATAAAGACGTTTTCAGCAGTTTAAGGCAGAGACTGCTGGAAAAGGCAGACAATGAAAATGTATGAGCTTACCTATTTACCAATTGCTAAACAGGATATTTCAGAAATCATCATGTATATCTCAGATCAGTTAAAAGCCCCCAAGGCTGCGATGGACTTTCTGGATGCATTAGAGCATTCTATTTTACTATTGCAGGAGTTTCCATATGCCCACAAAATACATCGGCTGCTAAAACCGTTAAAAGAAGAGTATCGATTGTTGCCGGTGAAGAATTATGCTGTTTTTTATCTTGTGCACGAGCAGGATAAGATTGTAGAAATTCATCGTGTGCTTTATGCAAAGATGGATTTAAACCGAATTCTGAAGTAAATATTTTTCCGGCCACCGTCAACGATAATGCTACAATTGAGCGGGTGGAGAAAATTTGCCTTGAGATAGGGCTTGACTGTATCGAAATACCGGAACCCTTCCGTTGGTCGGAAGACTTTGGATATTACGGGGTCGGTGCCAGAGCTGTCATGGTAGGTATTGGTGAATAAACAGTAAGTGTCCGACAAAGGAAATAAGACTTGAAAGATACATGCAGATTAAAATCGAATTGTAACAAGATGGAGGTCCAAATGGGAATAAAAGAACTGGATAGAGAAGAACTGAAAAACGCGCTTGAACTGATATGGTCGGTTTTTCAGGAATTTGAAGCACCTGATTATTCAGAAGAGGGTATTAACAGGTTCAGGGATATTATTGCCATTGATTCGATAATTGCCAG
>JAHDSE010000025.1 GCA_018432955.1 Syntrophomonadaceae bacterium | reverse complement strand
GTCAAAAGATGCAAGTTGACATAACTATACTGGTTGAAAATACTACTCCGGTTTCACCTCTGATAGGTGAGTACGGTTTCGCTGCACTGCTTCGAGTTGATGAACGAAAAATTCTTTTTGATACCGGCAGTGCCAATGCGCTTTTCCTAAATAGTGCTGCATTGGGTATAAAGCTGGATGAAATCGAAGCTGTGCTTATCAGTCATGGACATTATGATCATACAGGGGCCCTGCTCCCATTTATTAAACAATATGGACCTAAACCGATTTATGCACATTCAAATATATTTTCCAGAAGACCTATGCCCACTAAAAGGGATCCCTACAGAGAAATAGGCTGTGTTTTTCAACGTGAAGAAATTGAGGCTGCAGGGGCACAGTTATTCTTTACAGATGAATTTTGCGAAATTTTCCCCGGTATTTATGCCAGTGGTGAAGTTCCCCGAATAAATGATTTTGAGGATGTTGGAGGCAATTTTAAAGTTGAAATCGATGGAGAACTGATAAAGGATAATTTGCTTGATGATATGTCCTTGATTATTGACCATCCTGATGGTTTAATAATTATCAGCGGTTGTGCTCATGCAGGAATAATTAACATTTTGGAGCACAGTATCAAGCAAACCGGGAAGTCCAAAATATTGGCTTTTATCGGCGGAACACACCTTATCAATGCATCTGAAGAAAGACTGACAAAAACTGTAAGCGCCTTGAAATCTTATGATATCCAAAATCTTATTGTTTCACACTGTACAGGCTTCTATGCAGCAGCCAGACTATATAATGAGCTGGGGACCAAAGTCGTCAAGGGCGATACCGGTATGACGTTCAGGTTTTAGTGATTGACGACATAATGCGACACAGTTTAATAGACGCAGATTATCGCTGATTGTTTTCGTTGATTTTTGTTTTAGAAGAGTTCTAAGATTTGAACTTATGGTTAATGAATTTGCTTTTTTCTAAAAGTTTTCATAAGAATAGCCAAGCTTTAACTTCCGCTATTCTTGAAATAAACACTATTCTAAAGCTAAGTATTATATTAACTATCAGCTAAATTTGGTGTACACCAAACCTGAAATAATCAAATAATAAAATCAGCGTTAAGCTGTTGAATCTGCGTGTGAGCGTAGTGAGCCAGCGTCTATTTCCTTGCGTTCCATAGTCTCTGTCAAATGGGAAGTGGGAGTTCTCGAAATATTCATATGGAGGTATTTTTTTTGAACAACAATAAGTATAAAGTTAAGGCAAGAGATCTGGTTAAAAGATGTAATCCTGCTATTTTTAAATTCGAGAGCACTGCAGAAATTCAACCTTTGAAAGCTGTTATCGGGCAGGATCGTGCTCTTAATGCTCTATCCTTTGGAATTGACATAGATAATCCCGGTTATAACATATATCTTGCCGGAGCATTTGGCACCGGCAAAAGCACTCTGGCCCGCGAAGTGCTGGAAGACAAAGCCCGGCAGAAAAGGGTCCCATCAGATTGGTGTTATGTATATAATTATAAGGATCCAGATTCTCCGAAGGCACTGAAATTGCCTGGAGGCAAGGGGAAAGTATTTAAAAAGGATATAGCAATTCAGATAGAAAAGAGTATAAGGAAAATTGTCAAAGCATTTGAAAGCGATGATTTCGACTATAAAAAAAATGCTATAGTATCAGAATTTGTTGAAGAAACCAATAAGATGTACCTGCAGCTTGATGAAGAAGCCCGTTCATATGGTTTTACTATTTCCCGGAACCAGAATAGTGTAAATACTGTACCGCTTAAAAATGGAGAAGTACTCACCCAGGAAGGCTATCTGGCACTGTCGGAGCAAGAACGGGAAGAGTTAAACCAAAAAAACGCTATTGTTCAAGAAAAACTAAATGCTGCTTTCAGGCAATACAAAGAGATAGAAAAAACGATCAAAACAAGGGTAAGAAATTTGGAACATGAAACTGCCAGGG
>JAHDSE010000091.1 GCA_018432955.1 Syntrophomonadaceae bacterium | reverse complement strand
GTTGGACAGGGGGACGGTTCTTTTGTCATAACCCGAGGGGTTATGACAAAAGAACCGTCCCCCTGTCCAACATAAATCTGTTAAATCCGTGTGCGAGCGTAGCGAGCCTGTGTCAAAAAAAATTTCCTTGTTGCGCATTCTCTGTCTTATGTGACATTGGAGGTTTGCGAAGGTTCTATAGTTAAGAAGGGAATAAATAAGTAGTGGTTGAAGATTAGAGTTCAGATTTGAAAATACGGTATTTCTCCTGGACAAAGCTGGAGATTTCATGGCAGAATCTTTCCCTGGAAAAACGCTGGGCATTTTTTACCATAGCCTGTACTTGAAAGTTTTTTTCCCATTTAACAAACTTTTCTACTGCCCCGGTCAATGCGGCAATACTCTGCTCCCCAAAAAAAATACCGGTGGCTTTATCCCAGTTGCTCTCATCAGCCGGTATAACAGTCTCTCTGAGCCCGCCCCGGCCATAGGCAATGACTGGTGTCCCGCAAGCCTGGGCCTCAAGCGGCACAATACCAAAATCCTCTTCGGCAGCAAAAACAAGTGCCCTGGCATTCCCCATCAGTTCGGCCAGTTCCGGCCCCGCTTTATAGCCCAAAAAGCTGACGTTATTACCGGCTATTCTGTGACAGCGCTTCTCCTGAGGGCCCTCTCCCACTACTACTAAAGGCAATCCCAGTTCATTAAAAGCTTTTATTACCAGTTCAGCCTTTTTATAAGCTACCAACCGGGATACGAAAATAAAATAGTCCTTTTTAGCTTGCCTGGGCTGGAAAAACTGTAAATTTACCGGCGGATAAATCACCTCTGCTCTGCGCCGGTAGGTTCGCCATATTTTTCTGGCTGTATACTGTGAATTGGCAATAAAATAGTCTACCCGATTGGCTGAGTGAAGATCCCAGAGCCTGATATAATGTAATACTATTCGAGCCAGCAGAGACTTAAAGCCCTTTTCCAGGGAGTTTTCCCGTAAATATTCATGAGTCAGATCCCAGGCATAACGCACAGGTGTATGACAATAGCAAATATGCAGCTGTTCCCCTTTGCTTAAGACTCCCTTGGCCACACAATGACTGCTGGACAGGATGATGTCAAATTCTGACAAATCAAACTGTTCAATAGCAAACGGTAACAAAGCCAGGTATTTCCGGTAGTTTTTCAATATGCCAGGCCGTTTCTGCAAATGTGAAGCCGTCACCTTTTCTGGCTCAAAATTCAAGGTCTCTGCTGTTTTAGCAGAATATAGCAGAGTATATAACGGAGCCGCCGGATAAAGTTCATGGAATACTTCCAGACATTTTTCCGCTCCACCAGGATTTATCAGCCAATCATGCACCAGTGCGATTTTCATTATTTTCTTGCTCCTGTTCTTTTGAAGCCGAAGGAATAGCCGTGCATCCTGAATTCCCGGGTCAGCCAGACCGCTTTGAGCAATTGCAGTATTATATAAGAAGGATAAATCGGCATATGGCTTTGAAAATACAGCCTGGACATACCCTTATCTAAAATACCCAGTAGCCTCTGATCACATATTAATAAGTAAACTACCCATTTATAAACCGCTGTTTCGCAAAAATAGTCAGGATAAAGTGTTGCCATTAAATAGTGGTTTTTTACCGATTCTTTCCTTTGCCTGAACAATGACTCTTTGGATTTCAAGCCCAGGTGAGATACCGTGTTGTCAATATGTGTAACATGGTAGTTCTGGCATAAGCGTATTCCCCATTCAGTGTCTTCATAGCCCCAACCCACAAATCTCTCGTCAAAAGGAGTATCCGTAAATACTCTTTTTTTGAGCAGAATGTTATTGGTAAAAATATAGCGCCAGGGTACGCGGTTTCTTTCTTCTGCACTTTTCACCTCTGTTCGACTCGATACCCACATATATAATCTATTGCTTTTCTCTGCCTCATTTACTTGCTGGTAGCTTCTGCCGCCACAGATTACTTCATACTTGCCCTGTCTGGCATATCTCAAATATTCAGACAGAAAATCAAGACTGTCAGGCAGACCATCGTCATCCAGAAAAAGGATAAATCCCCCCCTGGCTTTGCTGACCAGCTGGTTTCTTATTTTTGCCCGGCCAATATTTTTTTCGAGTTCATAATACTTGATCTTAATTCCTGCCTGGGTTTGACATATTATTCTATTGCCCTCTTTCACCCCTGGAGAAGAAGCATCATCCATAACGATAATCTCTATTTCACTGTGCAAATCCTTTTTATTAATCTCCCGACATAGACTATTTATCAATAAAGCTATATCAAAATTATAAACCGGGATCAATACCGACAAGAATATTTTGTTCATACGAATCACCACTTCACCCACAATATCTTAGATGGCTAATGCATTCATGCATAAGCAGTTTTTTCATATTAACAGGTATTTTCGTACTGTCATCCTGAGGCAAAGCCGAAGGTTCTGAACACTCCGGCCACTATTGATTTTCGCTGCGCTCACGATTACAGCTGCTTCTCTAACGCTAAGAATTGTCATGCGTTGCCCGTACCAAAGTTGGTTTTTTGTGCATATCTCCTAAATAATTGTTCATTTGACCTTATTAACTGCCTGAAGAATATACTGATAGCTCGCCGGGGCTTCTTCGTGTTCTTTAGAAATCTCTGCCAGTAAATCTTGCGCCTGCTTGTCCTCTCCCGCAAGAGAATAGGCTGCAGCCAGGAAAAGCCTGGCCTGGTAAGCATAAACTCCCTCTTGGACTGCCCTGTTCAATAGCTCCCGGGCCTTTTCCATCTCCCCCAGCATAAGTGCAGACTGCCCTGCTGCCAACTCCAATACAGGTGTATCCTCCTGCAGTCTGCTGGCTTTATCTAAGTTTAACTGCAGGACTTCCCGGAAATACTCCCTCGCTTTTTCCTTCTCTCCGCTCTGCATAAGTCTCCATGCTTCATCAAAGGCTGTTCCTGCCAGTCTCTCATAATGCTCAGCCCGCCACGGATTGGCTCTGAGCATCAAGCGGGCTTCTCCTACGCGTTTTTCATATTCCTGCAGCATACCCAGAATATTGTAGAGTGCTCCATGTATCTTTTCATTATAAGGTTCGAGTTCACCTGCCCTGCCAACATATTTTAAGGCTTCATCACGAGCATGACTATCCTGCCCTTCCAATACTTTAATAGCTGCTATCTGTGCCAGGTTAACCTGGTAAGCAGCTTTAAGCGGGTCCAGGCTGCCGGCCTTTTGATACAAAATAGCTGCTTTCTCCACTTTTCTGTTCTCCAGGGCTGCTGCCCCTTTCTCTCCATAAATGGAAGCCAGGATAAAAGAAAATACCGGGATAAGCAAAAGCAATACCAAAATCCCGACACCGGCTCCTGTAATAAAACAATTGTTTTTGCCATCAAGCAATGAAAACATGGCCTTTTTATCAGGATTTTCCTCCAGAGAATAAAAACCTGCAGACCTCCCTCTGAGAACACCGACAAATCCATAAAACAGAAACCCTACCGCCGCCATGGAAAAATCCATATCATAAACCGCATGCAGACCAATAGCTAGAGTTCCTACAGCTGTTGCCCAGTAAATAATATTGTAATCTGCAACTCCGGCTTTTTTCCTGCTTTTCAACAGTAATGCAATGAAGAAAACAGCAGCCATAAAAAGGCTTAAAAGCCCTATGGTTCCAGCTTCAACCCAGGTTTGCAGGTAATAACTGTGGACTTCGCTGCTCCAATAATAACGGGAAGCATAACTGTGGTAGAGTACCTCCCATCCTCCGCCACCGGTCCCGGTCAGGGGATAATCCTGAACTATTTTCAGGGCATCATCATAACAGGCCAGCCGGTCCTGTACGCTGTTGCTTTCCACGGAACCGGATTCCACCCTGGATATGGCATTGGCTGGCAGTATATGGGAGACAAGGCTTCCAAAGAATATACCGTAAAGCACAAGCAGCAGCAAAACCACACTTATTCCCCCAAAAACTGCTCTGCTTGCTTTGTTTTTCAGGAATTCAGTATTATAAACTCTCATTGATTTCTTATAGAGTAAATAAAATAGGATAAGCCCCACAAATCCCAGGGCAATTATTCCTAGTGATGCCGGCTCCTGCTGTAGTTGCAGGCGGTTAAAAAAGAAACGGGCAGTGAGTATAGCAGAGCCCAGGAAAATCAACAGGCTACATAATGCCCGGTGTATATCTTTACGGGGAATCAAGAGTAAAAACCCTAACATAGCCGGGAAATACAATAACCAGGTTCCCCTGGACAAAGTACCCAAAATTACTATTGCCAGGATAAATTTACCACTTAAATAAGCAATTTCAGCCAGGTAGTTCTTCGCTCGCATACCCAGAGCCAGCCCCACTACATTAAGGGCTGCCAGATATATTCCCAGGCTGTTATGGTACTGCATAGCTGACCTGATATGCCCGTCTTCATATGCCCCGGCTATATCAATAAGCCCGCTTGCCGCTCCCAGCCCCACGCAGGCCAGTCCTATACCGGAGATGTAGGCTATCAGCAAAAACAGGTTCATTTCCTTATCGTCTCTTACAGCCCGGCTGGCCATAATATAGACCATGAAATAAGCCAGGACTTTCAGCGTTTCCAGGATAGCATCCCGAATATGTACGGCATTGATTAAAGACAGCAAATAAGCCAAAAAAAGAGCCAGCAAAGCCAGATCCAGCGGCTGTCCGAATTCTCTGATTTCCCGGCGCAAAAATCCTTCGCTCATACAAAACGCAAAAGATATCCCTATCAGCAACAGTACAGGCAATATATCTTCCTGGAAATAAAGCCCCCGCAAAAACGGTGATATTAATATGGTCAAATATAAGCCGGCAAGGAACAGCAAGCGCAGGACACCTCCCCTTCTGACACCTGCCGCTCCGCTCTTTTCACTAAGCAAAGTACTCAAATAAACCACCTTAAATTCTTAATATTAGCATTAACATACGCCAGATAAATTCGACGCATTGACAGCTTTTCCCTCCTTCATCCAATCACGACACATAAGCCAGAGACTGCACAACAGGGAAATTTTTTTTTGACACAGGCTCG
>JAHDSE010000014.1 GCA_018432955.1 Syntrophomonadaceae bacterium | reverse complement strand
GCTCACCAAAACCAGAAAAGAAAAATCCGTGTCTATCCGTGTTTATCTGTGGTTACAAATAAAACAAGGCCCGCAGGTCCTCCCGGTGAGCGAAGCTCACCAAAACCAGAAAAGAAAAAAATCCGTGTCCATCCGTGTCTATCCGTGGTTACAAAAAAAGGGACCGCAGGTCCAAAAATAAAATAAGAAGGAAAACGAAGTTTTCCCACCAAAATTACTAATTACTAATTATTAATTACTAATTAGAAAAGGGGTGTACGTATAATGGGGTTTCCGATTAACAGGATGAGAAGGCTGCGCAGTAATGAGACCCTGCGTAAAATGGTCCGCGAGACGAAATTGTCGATTGAGGATTTCATATATCCGCTGTTCATAGTATATGGTAAAGACAAAAAAATTCCGGTCAAGTCCATGCCAGGAATTTTCCAGTTATCTGTTGATCGATTAAAAGATGAGATACTGGAAATAGATTCCCTGGGTATACCCGCTGTTTTACTCTTTGGCATACCGGAGAAAAAAGACAGTATAGGGAGTTCAGCCTACGATGAAAATGGAGAAGTACAGAATGCCACCCGTTTGATTAAAGATACCTGTCCTGATTTGATGGTGGTAACTGATGTATGTATGTGCGAATACACCGACCATGGACACTGCGGAGTAGTTGAAGCAGATGGCAGGGTAAACAATGACGCTACCCTGGAATTACTGGCGCGGGAGGCCTTATCGCACGTTAGAGCCGGTGCTGATATTATAGCTCCTTCAGACATGATGGATGGGAGAATAGGATATATACGGAACTGCCTGGATGAAAACGCTTTTCAAAATGTTCCCATCATGTCATATGCAGCTAAGTATTCTTCTGCATTTTATGGGCCTTTCAGAGATGCTGCAGAGTCGGCTCCCCAATTCGGGGATCGCAAGACTTACCAGATGGATGCTGCCAATATTGAAGAAGCTCTCAGAGAGGTCAGTCTGGATATCGAAGAAGGTGCCGATATTGTGATGGTTAAACCGGCCCTGGCATATTTGGACGTAATCAAGGCCGTGAAAGAGCAATTTCATTATCCTACAGCCGCCTATAATGTCAGTGGGGAATATTCCATGATAAAAGCCGCTGCTGCCTGCGGATGGCTGGATGAAGAGGCAGTAATGCTGGAAGCACTTACTTCAATCAAGAGAGCCGGTGCTGATATAATATTAACTTATTTTGCCAAAGAATGTGCACGCCTGCTCGCAAAATGAGAATCGGGAACATTTTCGTATATGTACAGGCTCAAGTGATATTATCTTTATGATGAATCTTTCAAAGATATTATAGAATAAAAGAACCGTTCCTATCTCAGACAAGGAGGTGAAAGTTGATAAGTGGATTATTAAATAAACAACCAATATCCAGTTATCAACTGTAATATATGCTCATATCCTGGAATACTACCAATCAATGCAATATGTTCTGTGAACACTGTTATCGGGATGCAGGGGCAAAACTATCTGAAGAACTCTCAACTGCTGAAGCGAAAAAACTTATTGATGAGATCAAAAAAGCCGGTTTTCGGATAATGATATTCAGTGGTGGAGAACCCTTGATGCGGCCGGATATTTATGAACTGGCAGCCTATGCCGGTCATAAGGGATTGAGACCCGTTCTGGGCACCAATGGAACCCTGATAAGTCCCGAAGTAGCTCGCAAAATCAAAGAAGCGGGCATAATGGCTGCGGGAGTCAGCCTGGACAGCCTTTATCCAGATAAACATGATAAATTCCGCGGGATGGACAATGCTTTTGCACTTACTGTAGAGGGTATGAAAAATCTTCGGGAAACGGGAGTCCCCTTTCAGATTCATACAACAGTAATGAATTGGAATGTAGGGGAACTGGAGTCTATTACAGATTTTGCCATTGAAATTGGGGCCATGGCTCACCATGTATTTTTCCTGGTACCTACCGGACGTGGAATAGACATTGAAAAAGAAGGCTTGAGAGTTGCCGAATATGAAAAAACCATAAACCGCTTGCTGAAGAAACAAACGGAAGTCGATATTGAAATAAAGCCAACCTGTGCACCGCAGTTTATGCGTCTGGCTGACAAAAAAGGTATTCCCATGAGATTTTCACGCGGGTGCCTGGCAGGTATCAGCTATTGCATAATTAGTCCCAAAGGAGATGTACAGGCCTGTGCTTATTTGGATGTCCCCCTGGGCAATGTCAAAGAAATCCCTTTTGATAAAATCTGGGCAGAAAACGAAACCTTGAAAGAATTAAGGACTATGGACTATAAAGGTAAATGTGGTATTTGCGAGTATAAAACAAAATGCGGAGGATGCCGGGCCCGAGCCTATTATTACAGTAATGGGGACTATATGGCTGAAGATGAATGGTGCCTGTACCGACCCGGGGGAGACTCAAAATGAACAGGCTGACTACTCTGGAAAAAGAAATAATAAACAAACTGCAAAAAGATTTTCCCCTCAGTAAAGAACCATTCAAAGAGATAGCTGAAGAGTTGAATATTCATGAAGATGAATGCCTGAATATCATTGCTTCGATGAAAGCAAGAGGAATTATTCGCCGGATTGGAGGAGTCTTTGATTCTAAAAAGATGGGCTACTATTCTACACTCTGTGCCTGTACAGTTCCCGAATCCGATATTGAGAAAACTGCTGCCCTGATAAATGCTCAAGAAGGAGTAACCCATAATTATCTCAGAGATCACAGCTACAACCTGTGGTTTACCCTGACAGCCCCTTCTTTTGAAAAGGCAACAGAAATATTGGAAAAGCTGCAAAATGATACTGGAACAATAATTGTAAGCATGCCGGCAACAGAGGTATATAAGATAAAAGTTACCTTTGAAATGGGGAAGCAAGATGGCATATGATCATATTGAACGGGGGATAATAAAATTCTTACAGGCGGATATCCCATTGGCCCCCCGGCCTTATAGATATTTGTCTGAAGAATTGGGTTGCAGTGAAGAGGAAATAATCTCCCGAATCATAAAAATGAAAAACAGAGGTTTAATCAAGAGGCTGGGGGCTGTACTTCGCCACCAGAAAGCCGGCTTTACCGTAAACGCCATGGTAGCCTGGAAAGTGGATGAAAACACTAAAGACCAAGCAGGACAGATAATGGCGGATTTTAATGAAGTAAGCCATTGCTATCTCAGAGAAGTCCCCGAAGATTTTGGCTATAATCTCTTTTCCATGATTCATGCCCGCAGTGAAGAAGAATTATCTGAACTAATTGATAATATTGCCAGGCAAACAGGACTCAAAGACTATATAATTATTAGAAGTGTAAAAGAGTATAAAAAAACCAGTATGAAATACTTTTGATAATTACTAATTAAAAGAGAGGGCCGCAGGTTCCCCGGTGAGCGAAGCGAACATCGGAGGGAAAATCTTAAGATCCTTCGGCTTTGCCTCAGGATGACAGTACTAAAACACCTGACTAATGATAAGAAAAAGCTAATTATGCAATATGCTCAATTTGAATTTATAATTATGAGTTTTGCGTGATTCAAAAATCTAACATGTCATTCTGAGCGTCAGCGAAGAATCTATAAAAAAGAAAACGCCAGTTTTCTTACCTGAATTACTAATTACTAATTATTAATTACTAATTAAAAAAAGCGGAGGTTTTTTATGAATACCAGTAAATCTCGGGAACTGTTTGCGAGTGCCGAAAAGTATATACCGGGTGGAGTGAACAGTCCGGTAAGGGCTTTTAAATCAGTGGGTTTAAAACCACTTTTTATTGAAAAGGCCAGTGGCTATAAAACATTTGATGTTGACGGCAATGAGTTTATTGATTATGTATGTTCCTGGGGGCCGCTTATACTGGGGCACAGTCATCCACAGGTAGTGGAATCCATATGCCGGGCAGCAGAAAAAGGCAGCAGTTATGGAGCACCCTGTCAGCAAGAGATAGAACTGGCTCAATTAATATGTGAAGCTATCCCTTCCATCGACCTGGTACGTATGGTGAATTCAGGAACCGAGGCAACCATGAGTGCTATTCGCCTGGCCCGTGCCTGTACCGGCAGAGATAAAATTGTCAAGTTTGAAGGCTGTTATCATGGGCATGCTGATAGTTTCCTGATAAAGGCCGGTTCCGGTCTCTTAACCTCAGGGGTTCCCAATAGCCCTGGAGTACCCGAAGCATTTGCCAATAATACCCTGGTAGCCCGGTATAATGATATTGATTCAGTAGAAGAGGTTTTTGAAAAATCCGGCCATGAAATTGCTGCCCTTATTGTAGAACCTGTTGCCGGCAATATGGGCTTGGTACCATCCAGACCGGAATTCCTGCAGGGGTTGAGAAAAATTACCGAAGAATATGGCAGTTTACTGATTTTTGATGAAGTAATCAGCGGCTTCAGGGCCTGTTATGGCGCTTATCAAAACGAAATCGGCATAGAACCGGATTTAACCACATTGGGAAAAATAATAGGTGGTGGTCTTCCCGTAGGCGCCTTTGGAGGAAAGAGAGAGGTAATGGAGCATATTGCTCCTCTTGGTGGCGTATACCAGGCCGGGACTCTTGCAGGAAATCCTCTGGCTATGGCAGCAGGAGCAGAAACCCTGAAAATATTAAAAAAAGAGGACCCCTATGATAAGATGGCCAAAATGTGCATATTTTTGACGGAAAAAATAAAGGATGTTTTTGCCCAACGATCCATTGATTGTTCCATAAACCGGATGGCTTCCATGTTTTCTGTTTTCTTTACCGGGAATGAAGTAGTGGATTTTGAATCGGTAATGACTGCGGATACCGAGAAATATGCTCTGTTTTATCGTGAAATTTTAGAGAGGGGTGTGTATTTCCCTCCCTCACAATTCGAAGTTTGTTTTGTATCATCAGCCCATGATTTATACGCTATTGAGAATACAGTGAAAATAGTCAGCGAGGCTCTTGATAAAATTTCATAGGGGGAGGAAGTCGTGGAAGAGAATTTTTATAACTGGGAATGGTTTATTCAGAAGTTTGGAATTCTGAGTAAAATAGATTTGACTGCTTATAAAAGGCAACAAATGGAGCGTCGGATTAACAGCTTCATGAGAACTCAAGGGGCAGGTGACTACAAATTATTCCTGGATGTTTTGAATAGGGACAGAGATGTATATCGTAGATTTGTTGAACATATTACTATAAATGTCTCCGAATTTTTTCGCAACCCCAGCCATTGGAAAATAATGGAGGAAGAAATAATCCCTTCCCTGCTAAAAGAACATAAGAGCTTGAATATATGGAGTGCAGGATGCTCCAGTGGAGAAGAGCCTTATTCTCTGGCTATGCTGTGTAAGGAAAAAAAATATCCCCTGGCAGGCAGGATCCTTGCTACAGATTTAGATAAGGAAGTCTTGGAAAAGGCGACCATAGGCCTGTATTCTCAAAAGGCTCTTGAGGGCGTGCCTTCAGTCTTAATTAAAAAGTATTTTCAAGAGCAGGGCAAGTTCTATCGGATTAGCGATGAGCTGAAAAAAATGATAGAATTTAAACAGCAGGATCTTTTGCGGGATTCTTTTTCCCAGGGTTTTGATCTAATACTATGTCGGAATGTAGTAATCTATTTTACCGAAGAAACCAAACAGAAATTATACCGGAAATTTGCCAATGCGATGAGAAGCAAAGGGGTATTGTTTATTGGGAGTACAGAACAGATTTTTCAAGCCAGAGACTTGGGACTAAAATCGGTTGCTACTTTTTTTTATCGGAAAGAATAAAAAAAGACTCAACAGAAAAGCAAAAATTTTGTCAATCATTTCAAAAAAGCAGGAAATGAAATAAATATATAGAAATGTTATTGTTGAGACAAAACATTTCTCTTAAATGACATTCAGATCTCAAAGGGTACAATCCCAATCAAATTAGTAATTACTAATCAATAATTACTAATTATGGAAAATTGGACGGTAAAGTTGCCGTAGGCAAAAAATATATATATCAGTTCATGGGGGTGGTGAATAAGAATAGCAGATTCTGCGAGCTGGAAAATTATCATGAGTCCCAAAAACTATTAGATGAAAAGGAGGAATGAACTTGAAGGTTCTAGTATGTGTTAAGCAGACATTTGACACAGAAGCCAAAATTGAGATTAAGGATGGCAAAATAGCAGATGCGGGTATCAATCTGATTATCAATCCGTATGATGAAGTAGCTGTAGAAGGTGGCATCCAGCTAAAAGAAAAGAAATTGGCTGACGAAGTAGTCGTATTATCAGCCGGTGGCGACAAAGCCATGGATGCTATTCGGACAGCCCTGGCAATGGGTGCGGACAGAGGTATACTCATAAAACAGGATACTGCTGCTGATGAATATGCCAGAGCAGTTGTTTTGGCTGCAGCCATCAAAGATGAAAACCCTGATCTGATTCTCGCAGGCCATGTTGCTGCTGACGATGGTTCTTCTCAGGTTCCCACCCGTGTTGCAGAAATTCTCGGATTACCACATGTCAATGTTATTACCAACATTGAACTGGCTGACGGCAAAGCAACCTGCAGCAGTGAGGCTGATGGCGGAACCCAGGTAACTGAAGTAAGCCTTCCGGCAGTTGTTTCCAGTCAGGTAAGCTGGAACGAACCCCGCTATCCTTCCATGAAGGGTATTATGCAGGCTAAAAAGAAACCGGTAGCGACTGTTGATGCTGCAGCTGCTGATAATAAAGTTAACATCGTGGAATTCAGCCTGCCGGCTGCCAAACAAGCTGGTGTTAAGATTGAGGACGAACCCGAAGTATGTGCTGCACAACTGGCAGACTGGATGAAGAACACTGTCAAAGTAGAAGTTAAATAGTTATTAAACTATATAAAAAAAGGAGGGTAATTGATGGCAGGAACATGGATATTTGTTGAACAGAGAGACGGTAATATCCGTAAAGTTACGTTTGAAATGCTCTCAGAAGCCAAAAAATTTGGTGATGAAGTCAGCGCAGTAGTATTTGGTAAAGGCGTTGCAGGATTGGCTCCTGAGTTAGCAAAATATGGTGCAGATAAGGTTTATGTAGCAGATGCAGATGTGTTTGCCAATTACAATACCGGTGCTTATGTAGCACAGATGGCTGCTATGATTAGTGAATTCAGTCCCAATGCAGTTCTTTTTGCACATACCTTTAATGGCAGAGACTTTGCCTCCAGGCTGGCTCAAAAGCTGGAACTGGGACTGGCTACCGATGCTATTGCTCTCGAACTGAGTGCAGGCAAAGGTGTATTTACCAGGGCCATCTATGCTGGTAAAGCTATTGCCAAAGTTGAAGTGGCAGGCGCTCCCGTACTGGGAACCATTCGTGCCGGTGTATGGGAAGTTGTTGAAGCTGCTGGAGCTGGTGCAGTTGTTGAAGCGGCTGTTGCTGCAAGTGATGCTGATGTATATCAGGTGGTTAAGAGCTTCGAACCTACTGTTTCAGCAAGACCGGACCTCAGTGAAGCTGCGATAGTAGTATCAGGCGGACGTGGCTGCAAAGGTCCTGATGGCATTAAACTGGTTGAAGGATTGGCTGACCTTTTGGGTGCTGCAGTCGGCGGTTCCCGTGCATCCATCGATTCCGGATGGCTGGGACATGAACTTCAGGTAGGACAAACCGGTAAGGTTGTATGTCCGAACCTTTATATAGCATGTGGTATTTCTGGAGCCATTCAGCATCTGGCTGGAATGTCTTCATCTAAATATATTGCAGCTGTCAACACAGATACTGAAGCCCCGATCTTCAATGTATCGGACTTTGGAGTAGTTGCTGACCTTTTCAAGGTTATTCCGACTCTAGTAGGTGAACTGAAGAAATAGTTTGCTCAGGGGGGAATGGTATTACTGGATATACTTTTTAAGTATATCCGGTAATAACCTTGTTATTCGTTTAAGGAGGGAATTTGTTTAATGATTTTTGGATTTCATCCATTAGAAGGTGGCTACGATGTCCCAATGCGTCACGTTGGGGCTAATATTCCCTACGAATGGCTTATTTATGTTATTATGTTTATCCCCATTGGAATTTTTCTCTATGGTTTCTGGAAAAAAGCGGAAGTATGGTTGCTGGCAAAAGGTGAATTACACCGGAATGATAAGATAGGTCAGCGTGTTCTATCCTGGATTACTTTCTCATTTGCTCAGGCAAAGGTAATCAAAAAACCACTGGCTGGCTTTATGCATGCCTTCTTGTTCTGGGGTTTTCTGGTACTGTTTCTGGCAGCAGGCCTGGATGCATCCCACCACTGGTTGGGCTTCCCTCACCTTGAAGGTAACATTTATATTGGGATGTCCTGGATAGTTGACGTTTTAGGCTTTTTAGCATTGATAGGTATTATTGTTCTGGCATTTATCCGCTATGTTCAAAAGCCGGATCGTCTTAATGATACGAAATCATCCGATGGGTGGGTTATACTTTTAATTTTTGCTATTCTTTTAACTGGTTATGTTATTGAAGGTGCCAGAATAGGAGCCCAGATAAAATTATCAACAACCATGTCACAGATTGCTTATGAACAAGTAGCTTCTCCCATAGGCTGGGTATTTGCCAGTATCATGGGTGGTGCTACACTGGATTCCTTGCTTATGTGGCATCGTCTGCTCTGGTGGTTCCACATGGCTATAGCATTCCTCTTTATAGCAATAGTGCCGTTTACCAAACTGTGGCATATTTTTACCAGTATGATCAACTATGCATTCAGAGATCTGGAACCTTCTGCCTGCCGTATGGTGGAAAATATCGAGGAAGCGGAAAGCTTCGGTGTTGAAAATATCGAGGAATTTGGCTGGAAGGACTTGCTGGATCTGGATGCTTGTATCAGGTGTGGAAGATGCCAGGAAAACTGTCCGGCATATAATACTGGTAAAGCCCTTAATCCCAAGCTGACTCTTATTCAGGCTATGAACGAACACCTGAATGCCAAAGCCCCCTATCTCCTGGCTGCCAAAGCACACGGAGAAGAGGAAGTTGAAATGGCAATGACCGAAGAGGCCGAAGCCGAAGCAGTTAATCCCATGGAGCAGAGTTTGTTATATGATGTTGTTACTACTGAAGTTATCTGGGATTGCACCAACTGTCGCGCCTGTATGGAACATTGCCCGATGTTTATCGAGCATATACCCAAGATTGTTGAAATGCGCAGAAACCTTGTTATGTGGCAGGGTGATATGCCTGGTGAAGCTCAAATGGCCTTTACCAACATGGAACGTAACTACAATCCCTGGGGTGTAGGCTGGGCAAGCCGTGCTGACTGGTTAAACGAAAGAGGCGTAAGGGAAATGGTTAATCTCCTGCCGGAAGATGGCAAGGAATTTGAATACCTGCTCTATGCCGGTTGTGCCGTTTCCTTTGATGATCGTTACAAGAGAGTCGGCGAAGCTCTGGTAAAACTGCTCAATAAAGCAGGAGTAAGTTTTGGATATCTGGGAACCGAGGAATTCTGCTGTGGTGACTCAGCAAGAAGATTGGGGAACGAATATCTGTATCAGACCCTGGTGCAGCAGAACCTGGAATCATTCAATAACTACGGCGTGAAAAAGATAATTGTTGTATGTCCTCATGGATATACTGCTCTTAAAAATGAATACCCGCAGATGGGCGGCAAATTCGAAGTATATCATTACTCCGAAATTCTTGCCAAGCTGGTAGCCGAGGGCAAACTCAAACCGAGCAAATCCCTGGGTGTAAAAACAACCTATCACGATTCCTGCTTCCTGGGAAGACACAATGGTGTCTATAATGATCCCAGAGCGGTTATTAAGGCAGCGGGTGCCAACCTGGTGGAAATCGAAAAAGCCAGAGAATTTGGCTTCTGTTGCGGTGCCGGCGGCGGACGTATGTGGCTGGAGGAAGACGCAGTAGAAGGCTACAAGCGTATTAATGATACCAGAGCCGATCAATTGCTGGAACCCAATCCAGAAATGATTATTACCAACTGTCCGTTCTGCTTGACCATGATCTCCGATGGAGTCAAAGCTGCTGAAGCAGAAGAAAATACCAAGGTATTTGATCTCGCTGAAGTATTATGGCAGTCCATGGAATAAAGCAAGAAAGCTGAGATCCAAAAAGAACCCCGTCAGGGGGTTCTTTTTTTTTAGAAATTTCTTTATAAAGCTTTTTTAACAGTATTTATACGTGTTAAAATACGAATGGTAAGCAATATTCGGTGTTTTGAAAGGGGCGGATACCTTGAAACTAGCCATTTATCCAGGTAGTTTTGATCCTGTAACCAACGGGCACATTGATATCCTGGAAAAAACCAGCAAAATATTTGATAAAATTAATGTAGCTGTTATTCACAATGTATACAAACAGGCACTATTCACATTGGAAGAAAGGGTTCAACTAATAAAGGAAAGCACCCGGCACCTGGATAATGTAGAAGTCGATTGCTTCAGCGGTTTATTAGCCACCTACCTGGAAGATAAAGAGGTATGTGCGATAATTCGTGGTCTGAGAACGGTTACTGACTTCGAATACGAAATGCACATGGCCATGATGAACAAAAAACTGATTCGCGAAATAGATACCATTTTCGTCATGTCTGATACAGATTACATTTTCGTCAGCTCCAGCGCAGTAAAAGAAGCCGCCCTCTTAGGCGGAGACGTCAGTTCCCTGGTCCCCCCAGCGGTCAAGATTGGGTTGGAAGAAAAATTAAAGGCCAGACGTGAAACGTAAGACGTGAGACGTAAGACGTGAGGGGTGAGGCAGCCCCAAAACAAAAAAGAAAACATCTGTGTGTATCCGTGTGTATCCGTGAGTTACTAAAAAGGCCCGCAGGACTGGAATGAACCACAGATATACACGGATGAACACAGATGTTATTGTTGTTGATGTTGTGGTGTAACAGAGCCTGACGGCTGTGACCAAAACCCATTAAGTGCTTAATAAACAAAAAAAGAGCGATCAAAGCGAGCTCAAAAAAAGACCCGAAGGGTCAAAACCTAACAGAAAAAATCTGTGTCTATCCGTGTGTATCAGTGGTTACGTAAAAAGGGACCGCAGGTTCCCCAATAATTACTAATTACCCTGAAACTCAATAGTGGGCCCAAATATGATAAAATAGGCACAATAGTCGTTTGACTTTTGTGTCTATGCGTGCTATATAATGGATATTTGTAGTGTTGCAAAGTCAGATGGCTGTGAGAAAAAACAAAAAAAGGCCCGCAGGTCTGGAAAGAACCACAGATATACACGGATGAACACAGATGCTTTTAGTTGTTGCTGTTGTGGTGAAACAAAGTATGATGACTGTGAGAAAAAACCAGTAGAGATTAATAGGCAAAAAAGAGCGAGCAAAGCGAGCTC
>JAHDSE010000162.1 GCA_018432955.1 Syntrophomonadaceae bacterium | reverse complement strand
TAAATTTGTCTGCATTAGATTTCTCCTCTCTTCTCACCCAAGTATTCATTATTAACAACTGGAGTCCCGAGCTCATCAAGAAAATGGCCCAATACGAAACATCCATTCAGCCTCGTGCCCTGTTCCAGGAAACAATTCAGCCGGGAAACAGGTACTTTCTTCGCAGGCTGTCCCCAGATTTTCTGCCAATTTGCGGTATAAATTCGTTGCAGGCAGATTTGACGGGGTGACCGTAATTTCGAGAAAGCGGACTCCTTCACATGCTTTCCGTCCAAGCAAGTCTTTCAGCATTGCCATTCCTAAGCCCTTGCCACGGTGGGCTTCATGCACAGCAACCTGCCAAACAAAAACCGTAGATCGCTCTGTGGGTGGACAAAAAGCTGATATAAAACCAACAATTTTCTTATTTTCATTCTTTTCCTCAACCACTACACAGGTGTCCTTAAAGTATTTGCACAAAATCAAATAACTGTAAGGGGAGTTTAAATCCAGCACACCGGTATCCTTCACCAACTGCCAGATAGCTTTTCCGTCTTCTTCTCGAGGTTTACGTAATTGAAGTTCGCTGAATGAAGAAGAACTATTTGTCATTTATCTATACCTCCTAACTATCTCTCAAAAAGTAGTTTTTCAAGAAGACATCAAAGCACCATATAAAAAAATCCATATATTTACTATTAATGATATCATCCCTAAAAATTATGCGCAAACAAGATATAAAGGACTCACTCGCTCTATCAAGAGCTAAGTCACTCACAAATGGCATCGGATGCCAAATGCTTAGAATATGGCATGAACATTAAAGGAATTCATGCACATCTGTTATGCCTGCAATACGGTAATTGTATAAATAACAAGAATAAACAATCCCCTCTCGCGCCCAATAATACCAGGTTTTAAAGAGATGTGAATACTCCATGAAAAATTATTTTTGATTTGCATGGATTTGATTCATTTATGAAAAGAAATTTTTTTATAAATCTTATAACTGTCTGATTATCCCTGATTAAACAGTTAATGGTTCCATATTGCATACAAGGAAACGGGTTTTTAATATGGAAATTATCTACTGGCAGCATTTCACACTGCGTACCCATGGAAACGAGTTAGGTAAAAAGGCATAGTAAGTAGCTGGATTTTTATTGCTTGTAAATACCTATGAATATTTTACGCCAAAAAATAAAAGCTAATACTAATAT
>JAHDSE010000029.1 GCA_018432955.1 Syntrophomonadaceae bacterium | reverse complement strand
TTTTACCCTAGTGGGATGATATATACGTTTATCTTGACAGGATCGATGATGATATTACCTGGAATACCATGCCGGCTCTGGTATTGAGTGTTTATAAATATCTGGGTATCAATAAAGAGATTTCCATTGCTATGACCAATATTTTTCAGACTATTTTTTTTGCTTACAGTATTCATGCCACAGTACAGGATGATGAAGAAGGACAAAAATATGATCAGGAATTACAGTTTGGTATACTCATAGGCGACTATGTATCCGGTCGTGTTCTCAAGCTGTTGTTTGAGGCTGAGGCAGTTCGATTTCTAAAGGATGTTGCCGATATGATGTGTTCTATTAATGAAGGGATGGTAATGGAACATAAACTAAATGCTGAATATGAGCAGATATTGCTTAAAACAAGAGCACCGATTTATGAGCTGGCTTTTTATACAGCCGCTGAGCTGGCTGGTCTGAAGGAAGAAGAGCAGGAATTATTCAGAATAATGGGCACGAAACTGGGAATGGGAATTGAGCTGTCGGCTTATGGAAATTGCAGAGACGAAGCTCAGGCATATATTCATGAAAGCCAGGGCTTGTTTAGAGACCTGAATCAGCAAAGAAGTCACAGAAATAGTACTCTGGAAAAGGCTATAAAGGAATTGCATGCCTGTATATGCCAGGTGGACAAAGTGGCGGCGGTATAGTAATTAATAATTAATAATTAATAATTAAAGGAAGGAAAACTGAGGTTTTCCTTTTTAATCGGACAGACAGTTTAAGATTAAAAATTTGCGACCGAAGGGAGCATGAAAGTGGCATATAAAGATTTACATGAATTTATTGAGCGACTTGAGGCCACGGGAGAACTCAAACGAATAAAAACCGAAGTGGATTGGGAACTGGAAATTACGGAAATTACCGATAGGGTAAGCAAGGCCGATGGACCTGCTCTCTTGTTTGAAAAGGTAAAAGGTTCAGATATGCCGGTGCTTATGAATGCTTATGGCAGTGAAAAGAGAATGGCTATGAGTCTTCAGGTGGAAAGGCTGGACGATATTGCCCGGGAGATAATGGATATTATGGAGATTGCCGATAATGTTCCCCACTCGATACTCGACAAAGTCAAACTATTACCCAAGCTGGCTCAGTTGTCTTCATTTATGCCGCGTATGGTCAAGAATGCTCCCTGCCAGGAAGTGATTGATATGTCACCTTCTCTTTTCAAGCTTCCGGTGCTTAAATGCTGGCCGGAAGATGCCGGACGCTTTATTACTCTGCCCCAGGTTTATACCAGAGATCCAAAAACAGGAAAAAGAAACGTAGGCATGTATCGTTTACAGGTTTTTGATGAACGGACAACTGGAATGCACTGGCATTTGCACCATGATGGCGCAGAAAACTACCGCAAAAGCCGGGAATTGGGCAGGACTATGGAAGTAGCGGTAGCCCTGGGGGGAGATCCGGCTATTGCCTATTCGGCAACTGCTCCTCTGCCCAAAGACATAGATGAACTTATATTTGCCGGTTTCCTGAGAAAGAAGCCTGTGGAACTGATCAAGTGCAAGACCGTTGACCTGGAAGTGCCTGCTGATGCGGAGATAGTACTGGAGGGTTACGTTGATCTCGACGAACGCAGAATAGAAGGACCCTTTGGCGACCATACGGGTTATTATTCCCTTGCCGGTGAATATCCGGTATTTAATGTAAACTGTATTACCCACAGGAAAAATGCCATATACCCGAGCACCATAGTGGGCAAACCACCGCAGGAGGATTGTTATCTGGCCCTGGCTACAGAACGTATTTTTCTGCCCCTTTTAAAATTTCAATTACCTGAAATAGTGGACATGCATTTGCCTATGGAAGGAGTATTCCACAATTGTGTTCTCTTATCCATTAAAAAGTCGTTTCCCGGACATGCCAGGAAGATAATGAGTTCTCTCTGGGGAATGGGACAAATGATGTTTGCCAAATTTATCGTGGTTGTAGATGAGAATGTAAATGTGCAAAATGTATCTGAAGTGATGTGGAAGGTATTCAACAATGTGGATCCGCGCAGGGATACCATGATAATTGATGGCCCCCTGGATGTTCTTGACCATTCGGCTCCCCTTCCCTTATATGGTTCGAAAATGGGTTTTGATGCAACAAAAAAATGGCCTGCTGAGGGACATGATCGCGAATGGCCCAAGGACATAGAAATGACCGCTGACATCATTGAACTGGTAAACAGCAAGTGGAGTGAATACGGAATTGAGTAAAGTTAAGGATTTTCTGAATATGGTTGACTTCGGACATACCTTGTTTGGCTTACCTTTTGCTTACCTGGGTGCCTTTCTGGCAGCCGGAGGGCTGCCCACACTTGAACAGTTTGCCTGGATAACAGTAGCTATGGTAAGTGCCAGGACTTCTGCTCTTTGTCTGAATCGCCTGATTGACCGCAGGATTGACCGGGCCAATCCCAGAACATCTGACTGGGTAATGGCGGAAGAAAGGCTGCCGGTAAAGGGAGTATGGTTCGCGGTCTTTATTTTTTTTGCTCTTCTTTTTTATTCGGCTGCCCAGTTGAATCCCCTCTGTCTGAAATTGGCACCACTGGCAGTAGTGGTTCTGTGGTTGTATTCATATACCAAGCGCTTTACCTGGTGGTGTCATTTAATCCTGGGAATGGCTATCGGAATTGGCCCGGTGGGTGCCTGGATTGCCGTCACCGGTACCTTTGACTGGGAACCCTTTGTTTTGGGAATGGCTGTAGCCTGCTGGATTGCTGGATTTGATACCATGTATGCCTGCCAGGACATTGAGTTTGACCGTGAGCATAACTTATACTCCATTCCCTCTCGTTTTGGGGAAAAGGGAGCTTTAGTATTTTCCGCTGTCTTTCATTTTTTTACTGTCCTCTTTCTTATTTTAAATGGCTTGATTATGGGTTTGGATTACTGGTATTATACGGGAGTAAGTTTTGCAGCCGTAGTCTTGATATATGAACATTGGATTGTCAGGCCCGGTGAACTAGGCCGAGTCAATTTTGCTTCATTTAAAATTAATCACTATGTAGGTCTAATTATTTTCGCAGCCAGCCTGCTGGATATATTCCTGTAGACCTGTAGGCCTGGAATAAACCACGGATATACACGGATGAACACAGATGTTTTTGTTGTTGATGTTTGTGGTGTTGCAGAGTCTGATGGCTGTGAGGAAAAAAGACCCGCAGGCCTGGAGTGAACCACGGATATACACGGATGAACACAGATATTTTTAGTTGTTGGTTTTGGAGTTGCAGAGTATAACGGTTGTGAGAAAAAAACCAGTAAGTGCTTAATAAGCCAAAAACGAGCGAGCAAAGCGAGCTCAAAAAAAAGACCCGCAGGGTCATAAAACAGAAAAGAAAAAAATCCGTGTATATCTGTGTTTCATCCGTGGTTATTAAAAAAAGGACCGCAGGTCCCAAAAATTACTAATTACTAATTATTAATTACTAATTAACCCAAAGGGGTGGTGAGGATCTCTTGAAGAAGTATATTGTAGCCCTGACAGGTGCCAGTGGTATTATTTATGGTCTGCGATTGATTACTGAACTGCTTGACAGAGATTATGAAGTTCACCTTATTGTCAGTGAAGCAGCCTGTATTGTTATCGAGCATGAGCTTAACTGGAACTTTGCTGATTCCCGGGAAGCAGCTTTCCGCCGGTATTTTGCAAAAGACAATCTTCATTATTATGATAATTCGGATATAGCTGCAGCACTGGCCAGTGGATCATTTATTAGCGATGGCATGGTGGTAATACCTTGTACTATGGCTACTGTTTCAGCAATTGCCAACGGCAGTTCCCGGAGTCTGCTGGAAAGGGCTGCTGATGTCATGCTCAAGGAAAAGCGGCCATTGATTACGGTTCCCCGGGAGACACCCTTGAGTACGCTGCATCTTAAAAACATGCTTTTTCTATCGGAAATGGGAGTTCATATAGTGCCTGCTATGCCCGCTTTTTATACTCAACCGCAAAATATCGACGATATAGTGGATTTTGTCGTGGGGAAGGTTATGGATGCTATGCATATAGAACACAATATATTTAAACGCTATGACTGAGACCCATTCAATTATTTTCAAGAATTTGTTGGAATTAAGGAGAACAGGCTATATAATAAACATAATGCGCTTATAAGGGGAGAACAATGCCAAAAATTGAATTATTTGGCCCCGTTTCAGAGGAATTGGAAATCGTTGAGGCCGAACTAAGCAAAAATATTAATACCAGACTGGATTTGTTGAGAAAGGCTTCAACTCATCTCATTGCGGCTGGAGGGAAACGACTGAGACCTGCATTTGCCCTGCTCGCAGCCAGAGTTTATCAAAAAGATCTGGGACATGTTGTACCATTGGCTGTTGCCCTGGAGCTTATACACATGGCCAGTCTGGTACATGATGACGTAATAGATAATTCACTAACCCGCCGGGGAACAGATACTGTAAAAAGAGCATGGGGAAACCGTATGTCTATTTATGCAGGCAACTATATCCTGGCTCGCTCACTCGCCCTGGTAGCCGGATATCAAAGAAGCGACATAGTAGATGTGCTGGCAGATGCCAGTATGGATATCTGTGAAGGCGAAATAATACAAATGATGAGTGCTTATAATGTGAATTTGGGATTGAAAAACTATTTGCGGCGAATTGAACGCAAAACAGCCTTGCTTATTTCGGTAAGCTGCCAGTTGGGAGCTATGGTGAGCAATGCTGATGAAGACGAAGTAAGGGCAGTGAAAAACTACGGATATTATTTGGGTATGGCTTTTCAGATAACTGATGATATACTTGATTTTGTGGCTGATGAACAAGCCCTGGGTAAACCAACTGGAAGTGATATCAGACAGGGAGTAATCACTCTGCCTGCCTGGTATGCTTTGAGGTGTGCCCCGGAAAAGGAGGAATTGGCAGTTCTCTTGTCTTCCCCTGAAGCCTGTAAAACTGATGCCGAACATATAATTGATATAGTTGTGAATTCTGATGGTATAGAATATGCTTACCATGTAAGCCAGCATTTTGCCAGAAAAGCCGAGAAATGTTTGGATATGGTACCTGATGGAGAGGCAAAAGAGGCTTTTTTAAATATCAGTGATTTTATACTGGATAGAGAATTTTAGCAGATTGGAGGAACCCCGTGGGCTTTAGCGATATGTCACCGGAAGAGAAGCAAACGATAATTGAACACCTGGAAGAACTGCGCAAATCAATGATTATCAGTTCAATTGCGGTTATTGTGGCAGCGGTTGCCTGTTTTGCCTTTAATGAACAGATTCTGGCCTTTGTTACCTCACCATTGACGATGCTGGATGAACAACTTATAGTAACCGGTGTTACTGAAGCATTTTTTGTCAAATTGAAACTGGCTTTTTATTCAGGTTTTGCTATTGCATTTCCGATTGTAATCTGGTCAATCTGGAGATTTTTCAAACCTGCTCTCTATCCCAGTGAAAGAAAGTATGTATATGTTATTTTGCCGACAAGTATTCTTCTTTTTGTGGTAGGAGTTGTATTTTCTTATTTTGGCATCCTGCCGCTGGTTCTGAAGTTTTTTATCTATATTGCCGGTTCTCTGGAAACAATGTTCAAGGTTGACCAGTATGTTTCATTTATTCTGGCATTTACCATACCTTTTGGCATTGTGTTTGAGCTTCCGATATTTGTTTTTTTCTTGACTAAAATTGGTATTATTCGTCCAGAAATGTTATCCAAAAACAGAAAATATGCTCTGCTTATAATAGTCATACTGGCAGCAGCCCTTACACCTGGTCCTGATCCCATATCCCAGATGATGATGGCAGGACCAGTGTACCTGCTTTATGAAGTCAGTATCATAGTATCCAAAATGGCCCGGCCAGGAAAGGAGAGGGAAGCAAAAAGGAAGAAAAAAGACCGCATGAATCAGGAAAAGGATAAAAATATCAGTGATGAAGAAAAGTAGAAGGCTGGATTGCATAAAACGGACTCTCTAAACTTAATATTTTGGGTTTTTGTTCTTCTTTACAAAAGTATAGCTTTTTGTCATAATATCAGTATGTATAAGGCATCTGCCCGTTATTGTCCGACAGTAATAAAATGGTTTGAAAGATTTATTATACGTTCTTAATATTGGCGTTTAGTTAATTGTATCTGCGGCGTTACAGACTTAATCAAAGGAGGGAATAATTTGTTTGGGTTAATTGGCAACTTTGGGCCATGGGAACTTTTACTCATTCTGGCTATTGTGCTTATCATCGTGGGACCAGGAAAACTACCACAGGTAGGACAATCTGTGGGAAAGGCACTACAGAATTTCAAAAAAGCAAAAGAAGAGGATTTTGAGGAACTTGAAGAGAAAAAAGATAAATAGACAGGTCTGATTTCAGACCTTTTTTTTTCATAGGCCTCTATGGACTGGTATAAATTGCGATCTGGATGTATCTTGACGGTAGGATATACTAAAAAGAGTATATGCAATTAGCTGTAAAAAATGAACAAGGCTGCAATAATTTTTTTAAATTTGAAGTTGCCTTACTTTGTTTTGGAATATATGCATATATTTTGTGAGAAGCATAAGCTTCTCTACATTAACTCAAAATTGAGATTAAACACTAAAAATTATTTTTGGGAGTTCTTATGGCGAAATTATTTCCAATCTACCTTAATCTAAAAGGAAAACAATGTTTAATAATAGGCGGAGGAAAGGTTGCCGAGCGTAAAATAGAGGATCTGCTGGATTATGAACCTTTAATTAAAGTAGTCAGTCCACGTTTTGAAGAAAAGATTATGGCCTGGGGCAGGGAAGGTGTTCTCAGCCTGCAGCAGAGGCTATTTCAGGAAGATGATTTGGACGGGAGTTATATAGTTTTTGCTGCTACCGACAATAATGAGCTTAACTATAGAGTGGCCAGGCTTTGCCGCCAGCGGGGCATTCTGGTGAACGCAGTGGATGACCCGCCAAATTGTGATTTTTATGTTCCTTCAATAATCAGGCGCAACTCTCTGGCACTGGCAATATCCACAGGAGGCAAAAGCCCCATGCTGGCCCGAAAGCTTCGTCAGGATCTGGAGAAGATTATTGGGAATGAATATGGAGAATTTGTTGATATTTTAGGTGAAGCAAGGGAAGAGATCAAGAAGACGATTCCAGACATTGAGAAACGCAAGAGAATTTTTGAAGCCATGGTTTATTCAGATATACTGGACTTGATAAAAACAGGCGAAAGAGACAAGGTAAGGGAGCGGATTGAACAATGTATATCCTCCTGGCAGGATTAAATCATCGGACAGCCCCTGTTGAAGTGCGCGAACAATTTTCTGTTTGCGGGACCAAAATGGATTATGCTTACGATTATTTCAAAAGTAATGAGATTGTTGAAGGCGCAGTGATATTGACCACATGCAACCGCACCGAAGTTTATGCTACCGCCAGGGATATTGAAAAAGGCATGGTAGTATTACGGGATTTTCTGGCTGATTATTCAGGAATAGATTATGAACATTTCCGGGATTATTTTTATCAGCCCAATTGTTATGATGCCATATTGCACCTGTTCCAGGTGGCTTCGGGGTTGGATTCCATGATAATTGGTGAACCTCAGATACTGGGGCAGGTCAAAGAGGCTCACCAAAAAGCCATGGATGCCGGGGCTTCGGATGGGGTGTTAAATGCCCTTTTTCAGAAGGCAATTCATGTTGGGAAAAAGGTTCGCACCAATACGGATATTGACCGCCAGCAGTTTTCTATAAGTCATGCAGCAGTTGAGCTGGCTCGTGACATATTAGGGGAACTAACAGAAAAAACGGTAATGATAATTGGTGCCGGAGAAATGAGCGAGCTCACTACCAGGTATTTGATGACAAATGGGGTTCAGTCCGTAATCGTCTCCAATCGTTCCTACGAAAAGGCAGTGACTATGGCGGAGAAGTTTGAGGGCCGGGCAGTTCGCTTTGATAAACTGGCAACTGAGCTGGAATGTGCCGATATCCTTATCAGTTGTACCGCTGCTGAGCATTATGTGATTCGTGAGGATAATTGCCGTAAAGTTCTGGAAGCCCGTAACGGACGGGAGATTATTATGATAGATATTGCAGTGCCCAGAGACATTGCTCCTGAGCTGCAGGACATTGACGGGGTGTTTATTTACGATATTGATGATTTGGAGAATGTAGTGGATGCCAATTATATGGAGAGGCAAAAAGCGGTTGCCGAGGCGGAAAAATTAATAACAGAGGAATTGGCAAAATTCAATGAATGGTTGGCCAGTCTTTATGTAGTACCTGTAATTACTGCTATAAAATCATGGGGAGACAGCATCAAAAAGAACGAGATAAACAGAGCTCTTAACCGTCTGGGCAAGGTATCAGAAAGAGAAGAAAAGATTATCGAATCAATGGCTAATTCAATAGTAAACCAGCTTTTGCACTTTCCCATCGTAAATCTTAAAGAGATGGCATGCAGCGAGCAGGGACACCTGTACGCAGAAGTGTTTAAAAAGTTTTTTGCCCTGCAGACAGATTATAAGGAGCATGAAAAATATGAAACGAATAATAATAGGCAGCAGGGGTAGTAAACTGGCGCTCTGGCAGTCAGAATATCTGGCCGTGGAGCTTAAAAAACTGATTCCTGAATTGGAAATCGAGATAAAAATAATCAAGACCAAAGGGGATAAGATTCTCGATGTAGCCCTTTCCAAAATTGGAGATAAGGGCCTTTTTACCAAGGAAATAGAAATCCAGCTGCTGGCAGGAAATATCGACCTGGCTGCTCACAGTATGAAGGATCTGCCTTCAGAAATAGAAAAAGGGCTCTTAATAGGAGCTGTGCTGAAAAGAGAAGATCCCCGGGATGTTTTAATATCGCATAAGAACTATCGCTTTCAAGACTTGCCGCCTGGAGCCTTCATCGGAACTTCGAGCCTGCGCCGGATGGCACAGGTCAAGGCCACACGCCCTGATATTTCTATCAGGGATATACGGGGCAATGTAGAAACCCGTATCAGGAAAATGAAAGAAGAGGATCTCGATGGAATTATACTGGCCTATGCGGGAGTAAAGCGGTTGGGACTGGAAGACGAGATAAGCGATTATTTACCAACTGATATTATGATGCCTGCAGTGGGACAGGGAGTTATTGCCGTAGAAGCCAGAGAAGACGATCAGGATGTCTTGTCACTGCTGAATAGAATTAATGACAGTTCCGTACAGTTCAGTACAATGGCTGAGAGATCTTTTTTGAACGAATTGCAGGGAGGCTGTCAAGTGCCGGTTGCTTCTGTGGCGGAACTTCAAGGGGACAGAATAGTCCTGCAGGGCCTGGTGGCATCTCTGGACGGTACAGAAGTTTTCCGCGGCAATTGTGAAGGCAGTAGAGATGAAGCGGAAAAAATGGGGCGACAGCTGGCCCGGCAGCTTATGAAAAAAGGAGCCGACAGGGTACTGAGTGCAATTGTGAATTCTTAGAATTGGAATTAACCATAGAATAAATGAACCACGGACACAATAAACCACAGATACACACGGATGAACACAGATTATATTTAATTACTAATTAGAAAAGTGTCTATCCGTGGTTAATATGCTTTTGATAATTACTAATTAAAAGAGAGGCTCGCAGGCCTGGAATGAACCACAGATACACACGGATAAACACAGATGTTATTTAGTTGTTGGTGTTTGTGGTGTTGCAGAAGCAGATGGCTGTGAGAGAAAAACAAAAAGAACCGCAGGATTAGAATGAACCACAGATATACACGGATGAACACAGATGTTATTTAGTTGTTGGTGTTTGTGGTGTTGCAAAAGCTGAGCTGCGATAAAAACAGGTAGCATATAATAAGCACTAAAAAAGAGCGAGCAAAGCGAGCTCAAAAAAAGGCCCGCAGGGTCATAAACCAGAAAAGAAAAATCCGTGTCCATCCGTTAAATCCGTGTAAATCTGTGTCAGAAAAAGCAAAGGCCCGCAGGCCTGGAATGAACCACAGATATACACGGATGAACACAGATCTTATTTAGTTGTTGGTGTTTGTGGTATTGCAAAAGCTGAGCTGTGAGAAAAACAGGTAGCATATAATAAGCACTAAAAAAGAGCGAGCAAAGCGAGCTCAAAAAAAGGCCCGCAGGGTCATAAACCAGAAAAGAAAAATCCGTGTCTATCCGTGTTTATCTGTGGTTACTAATAAAACAAGAAGGAAAACGAAGTTTTCCCACCAAAATTACTAATTATTAATTATTAATTACTAATTAATAAAGTGTAATCCGTGGTTAAAAAAAAAAGATTTGGAGAAAGGCTTATGGGAAAAAAAGGCTTTGTCTATCTTATCGGAGCAGGTCCGGGAGATCCCGGACTGTTTACCCTGAAAGGAAAAAGCATACTGGAGAAAGCAGAAGTGGTAGTTTATGACCGCCTGGTTGGAAACGAGATTATGTCTTATGCCAACCCACAGGCAGAACTTATATATGTAGGCAAAATATCAGGGCAGCATGCCCTTTCCCAGGAGCAGATAAATGAATTGCTGGTCAAAAAAGCAGGAGAAGGAAAAACAGTAGCCCGCCTGAAAGGGGGAGACCCCTTCCTTTATGGCCGCGGGGGAGAAGAAGCCCAGCATTTAAGGGAACATGGCTTTGACTTTGAAGTAGTACCTGGTATTACTTCAGCTATTGCTGTTCCTGCCTATGCAGGCATCCCGGTTACTCATAGGGATGCTACTTCCAGTTTTGCTGTAATAACCGGTCATGAGAAGCCAGGTAAAACCGAATCTTCTATCAAATGGAAAGAAATTGCCAATGGTATCGGCACCCTGGTTTTTCTCATGGGTGTGGAAAACCTGCCCTATATATGCGAGAATTTAGTAAAAAACGGGAAAGATCCCCAAACACCTGTAGCACTTATCAGGTGGGGGACTCTGCCGGAACAGGAAGTGCTCACCGGAAGCCTGGATAATATTGTAGAAAAAGTCAGAAAAGCATCATTCAAACCACCTGCTGTGATAGTTGTTGGAGATGTGGTTGACTTGCGGGATGAGCTTAAATGGGTTGAAAACAAAGCCCTGTGGGGCAAGAGGATTGTTGTGACCCGATCCAGAGCCCAGGCAAGCAAGCTGCTGGAGAAGATAAGAGAATTGGGCGGGAGTGCTATTGAATTCCCTTCTATAATAATACAAAAGGAAAGCAAACTGGACTCGCTCTACAATGCCTTCCATAATATAGGAAGCTATGATTGGCTGATATTTACCAGTGTAAATGCGGTAGAAATCTTCTTTGAGGAATTGCTGAAAAAGGAATTGGATATACGCAATCTGAAAGGTATTCACCTTTGTGCTATTGGACCGGCCACCAGAAGCAGCCTGGAGTCCAGAGGCCTGAAAGTGGATGTAGTACCTGACGAATATCGTGCTGAAGGGATTATCGAAGAACTGGGTCAGCGTATACGCCCAGGCCAGTGGGTGCTTTTGCCCCGGGCCAGGGGAGCCAGGGGGATACTGCCTGATACTCTGCGGCAATGGGGTGTTCATGTCAACGAGGTCCACCTGTACCAGGCTGAGGCTGCTAAAACTGTAAGCAAAGAGACTCTGGACAAGATAATTGCCGGAGATATTGATTATTTGACATTTACCAGTTCATCAACGGTCAGCAATTTTGTTAAAATAATTGGCAGGGAAAAAATTCCCGCCTTGAACAGGGAAGTAAAAGTAGCCTGTATTGGCCCCATTACCGCCAATACTGCCATAGAATACGGCTTTACAGTAGATATTATGGCCAGAGAATATACTATTAACAGCCTGCTTGAGGCTATAGTGGAAGACGCTGCAAAAGCTGGATGCCAGAAGCGAGACGCTAGACGCTAGACGCTAGACGTCCGCAGGATTAGAATGAACCACAGATACACACGGATAAACACAGATGTTATTTAGTTGTTGGTGTTGTGGTGTTGCAGAAGCAGATGGCTGTGAGAGAAAAACAAAAAGAACCGCAGGATTAGAATGAACCACAGATATACACGGATGAC
>JAHDSE010000135.1 GCA_018432955.1 Syntrophomonadaceae bacterium | reverse complement strand
CAGCCACTATGAAATGTAGTATCAGCCCTATTTTCTTCCATTTCAGAATAATCACAGCCAGGGATACAAAGATTATTGTGAACAGTAAATACTGAAAGAACAGCATGAATAGGTTCTCCTATATTGAAGTGGAATACCACCCTTCATGAAAATTCTCGATTGCACCCCAATAAGCCCAAATGCTGGATAATGTTAGTGTGATAAATATTACCCTCCAATTTATTTCGAATTTGTATAGACCGGCAAATGAAAATAAAAACGGCTTCCTTTGCCCGGCTGGCTTTCTGCCCAAATCTTACCTCCATGTTTTTCGATTATTTCCCGGCATATATAAAGACCCAAACCCATACTGCGATTATTCAAACTATCTCCATCAGGGGATTCTACTCTATAAAATCTCTCAAATATCCGTTCCAAGTGGTCTGAATGGATACCATCACCGGTATCCTCGATGGCAACAAGGATTTTATCGCCCATATTTTGCGCGCTAAGCTTGATAAACCCTTCCCGGGTGAATTTAACAGCATTGGAAAGCAGATTGATTATAACCTGAATCAGCATATCCTTATTACCTAAAACCGTTGGTATACCGTCTTCAAGCTCTAAGTAAATATCAAGCCCGGCTTTTTCAAATAGCGGTTCGGTGAGAGACAGAGCATGCTTAACCACTTCGGCTATATCCAATCGCTCTTTTTCCCCATCAAATTTTCCCGACTCGATTTTAGATATGTTCAGGAGATTATCTACCAGTGTTGTCAAACGTTCTCCTTCCGATATTATAATATTCAAATCTCTGTTAACTGTCTCGGCCGTTTTTTTGACCTTCTGGTCTTTAGTATTAATATTAGGTAAAATGATTTGTGCTGTTTTTTCGGCAATTAATTCAGTAAAACCGAGGATAGTGTTTAAAGGCGTCCTGATTTCATGAGAAACCACTGATAGAAAGTTGCTTTTGGCTGCGTCAGCCTGACGTAATCGTTCGTTAGCCAGGTGCAATTCCCTGGTTCTTTCACTTACCTGATGTTCAAGCTCAATGCTTTTTAATTCTATTGATCTGGTTCTAATTTTAACTACTACCATTATAAGACCTGCAGTCAAAATAATTATCAGCACTCTAAACCAGTTAGTTTCCCAAAACGGAGGTGTGATAGAGAGTTTAATCTGAGTGCCTTCTTCATTCCAAAAGCCGTCATTGTTTGCGGCTTTAACCCTCAACAGGTAGTCTCCCCCATCCAGATTGGAGTAGCTGGCATAATTTCTGGTGCCGCTGTAGTGCCAGTCCTGGTCAAAGCCTTCCAGCTTGTAGGCGTATTGATTTTTCGTGGGATTGGCATAATCAAGGGCGGCAAACTCAAAAGAGATAAAATCTTCCCTGTAGCTTAATGAGATTTTCCCGGTATCGCCTGGCCGGCTTGATTTATCAAATATTTTAATATCGCTTATCACCACCGGAGGCCTATGGGTATTCTCTTTGATTTTGTCAGGATAGAAGCAATTAAAACCATTGGTTCCGCCGAAGAAAAGTTCCCCGTCAGCGCTTTTGAAGAAAGCCCCGGCATTATATTTATTTCTCTGCAAGCCGCCGCCGCTGTCAAAGGCATATTTATTAAATTGATTATTTTGCAGCTTATATTGTATCAACCCGTTAGGGGTACTCAGCCATAGATGACCCTGGTCATCCTTAAGCAATCCATAAATGGCTATATTGGCATTTTGCTGGCTGTCACTCACCAAAACAGATTCTCCACTGGCCTTAGAAAAGCGGTAGAGACCTCTGTCGCTGGCCAACCATAAGATTTCGCCATCATTGATAATAGCGTTGACGTTGTAATTAAAGATATTTGTACCTGAATCTGCCTGTTCAAGGCTATAGCGGGTAAATCTATTGGTATAAGCATCCAGGCTGTTAAGACCGCCGCCAGCGGTTCCAATCCACAATATACCAGAGTCATCCCCGGCAATTGACAGCACATGATTACTGCTTATGCTGCCAGGCATTTGAGGATCATTTACATACTGGATGTACTGGCCGGTCTTGTGATCGAATCTGATTAATCCCCCATTGGCTGCACATGCCCATATTATACCATTGCCATCCTCATATAAGCTCATGATTCCGTTGTCATATCCGTTGCCGGTTTCTGCCAATTTTATCTGGTAACGGACAAATTTTCTCGAAGCAGTTTCCAATCTGTTTATGGTCCCATCGATAGTGCCAAACCATAAGGTTCCATGGCTGTCTTCCAAAATAGAGCAAACTGCATTGCTGCTGATGCTGCTCTGGTCACCGGGATCATTTTTAAAACAGTCAACCCGCTTCTTTTCCCGGTCAAATCTATTAATTCCACCATTTGCCGTCCCTAACCATATGGCGCCTGATTTATCTTTGCAGACTGATAATATGATGTCATCACTAAAGCTCACCCCTATCCCCATATTGCTATGGTAAGAGGAAAAATCCAAATTAGTGTTTATCTTGTCTATTCCACTGGCTTCAGTACCAATCAGAT
>JAHDSE010000016.1 GCA_018432955.1 Syntrophomonadaceae bacterium | reverse complement strand
GAGCCCGTGTCAAAAATTCCCCTTAGTGCGCAGTCTCTGGCAAATGTGTAGCGATTTATAGTATTTAAGGAGTAATTTCTACTATTGATATATATTACCCTGCTTTCTCAATAAATTTACTATTAATCCAATAAGATAAAACTGCAGGGCATAAGTATGGTAAAATAGTAAACAAGTTTCAAAATTTTTTTAATACCTTCTTCCTATAATAAATGCAAATTTAATGCTAAATAAAAGCCACGCAATACTCGAAATACTTATTGCCCATTGCCTGCCGTCCAATCCCAAACTACTTGAATACTATCCGGGATTTGGAGGCGAGATATGTATTCTGGTCTGCTTTCCTTTTTGTCAGGGAAAACGTGAAAAGAGGAGTGAAGATTAATGTTTAAACAAAAGCTAGATTATCGAGTCCTTTTAGATAGTGTTGAAGCTCCCGTGCTGCTGCTAAAAAAAGACCTGAAAATCCTTTTATGTAATGAAGCTTATGCCAGCTTGTTTAACTGTTCGGCTTCGTCTCTGGAAGGACAAAATCTCCTGGCAAGGTTTCCCGAAACTGCCGGTACCCTTTCTCACAGAGTTTACCTTAAAGTTTTGGAAACCGGTAAGCCTAAAATAACCGAAGGAAGAATAGCCAACAAGTTCTTTCGCCAGAGAATCTATCCAGTTGCTGAAGGAATTTTAATACTTGCTGAAAATATCGATAAACAGAAACGGCTGGAAAAGATTTTACAAGCTTTTGAAGTCGGTCACCGCGCCATTTTCGATGAGTGCACCGATGCCGTGTTAATCTTTGATGCTCATACCCAGGATATTGTAGATGTGAATAAAACGACCTGTCAGCTTTTTGCCCGCAGCTTTGAAGAAATGCTTGAGCTCAACGCCGGGGACCTCAGCGCTGAGGATCCGCCATATACCAGGAACAATTTTGTGCGGTGGTTAAAAAATACCTCTGATACAGAAATCCAGGTTATGGAATGGATGGCCAGAGACAAATCGGGACGCCAGTTCTGGATAGAAGCTAAAAGCAAACACCTTCTTATCGATGACCAGATGCGAATTGTCACTATTATCAAAGATAAAAATGAATATAAGCTATTGAAAAAAGAGATTCGGGATATCGAAGAGCATTATCGGGATTTTTTTGATAAAACTGATTACTTTGTTTTCCAACTTGACCTGGAAGGAAACTTTATATCTGTAAATCCAGCTTCTGAGAGGATTACCGGCTTCTGGCGTGAGGAAATGTTGAAGATGAATATCCAGGAACTGGCCAGCGAAGCTTACCTGCACTCACTTCAGAGCCTGGTTTACAGAAGATTATCCAGAAACAAAAACACAAATTTTGAGCTGGGCATTATCAATAAATTCGGCAATGAACTTATACTTGACGTAGATATCTGGCCATTATACAGGGCAGGAGATGTTGAGCCTATTGCCGTGCAAGGCATAGCCAGGGACATAACGGAGCGTTGTGTCCAGGAAGCCAAATTGAGAGCATCCAAGAAAGATCTGGAGAGTTTTATTGACTTCTTGCCTGATGCCACTATGGCTATAGACCTGGAAGGCAAGGTGATTGCCTGGAATAAAGCCATGGAAGCCCTGACCGGAATCCCTGCCAGGGATATGCTGGGAAAAGGTGATTATGAATACGGTTTGGCTTTTTACAATACCCGGCGCCCTATAATGGTTGACCTGGTATTGAGACCAGAAGAAGTAAAGAAATTCTATTCTGTCATGGAAGTCGATCAATATATGGTAATCAGCGAATTTGATACCCCTAATTTGCGAGGAGAAGGACATTACCTGTGGGGTCATGCCATGCCCTGGTACGATAGAAATGGCAAGCTTATCGGAGCTATTGAATCCCTGCGGGATATAAGTGAAAAATACCGGGAAAAGGAACAGCTCAGAACAGCTGAAAAAGAACTGCAAGATGAAGTCCATTTCCTGCAAAACTTATTAAGCAAACTCGGGGGACTGATCTGCAGTATTGATATGGATGGTTTCATGGGCTTTAGTAATGATAGCTTCCAACAGTTTCTGGGCTATACAGCAGATGAGTTGAAAGGAAAACATATTTCTGATGTAACAACCGCAGATTCCTTTAAGCTTATTGAGAAAAGATTGACAGCTCAAGAGCTGGAAGAAAGTCAGGATCTTTTTGAACTGGAATTCTATCACAAAGATGGCAGACAGCTATATACAAAAAGCCGCCTGCAAAGTCTGGAAAAAGAGCAAGAAGCAATAGGATTCCTGATTCAGGCTGAAGAAATAAAAAAGTAAGCAATTTAAAAAGGAGTCGTAACACGGCTCCTTTTTCTCATCTACAATTGCCTGAACTATTATTCAACCTCCTTTACTTCTTCACTGTCCGCTGAATAAGTAAAGGTTTTTATGCAAACCTTTTGTTCAGCCAGCCTCTTGAACTTAAAATTGCGAAATTCCTGATTCATAAAACTGAACTTTCTGCGAAACAAACTGGCAACTGCGGGACTGGACGTGGTAAAAATCACCTGAGTTCCTCGTTTTACCGCCATTTCTCTGAGAAAATCCAGTAATCCCAGTATACTTAATTCATGGGTTCTGGCCAGAGATTCGTCCATGAGAATGAATTTCGGCGCATTGGGCATACTGAAGTGCAAAGTAAAAAAGACTGAAATAGCCAGCGTTGCCAGCTGCTCTGCCTTCATCTTATACTGGGGTATAGCCTGCACTCCCCCTTTTGCCCTTCTATACGCCAGAATCCTCTTGTTCTCATCAATGTCCAGGTGCATAAACTCCCTGGGAACCTGTAGTTCCAGGAAAATCTTATTTATTTGCCCAATATTCTGTTCCAGAAATTCACCCAGATAAACGGACAGGGGCCTCATCTGTTCCAAAATAGAACTGGCTGTTCTGCACCTGCCTTCTTCCTCCTGCAAATGCTCCAGTTCCCGTTCCATCTCCGCCAGCTTTACAGCCCTCTTGTGTAAACGTTCCTTCTGCTCCAATAGCTGCAGGTTCCTCAATGTTTCTTCCACAACTTGCCGCAGATAAGCCTGCCACTCCATAAGTGAAAGAGATTCTGATATCTTAACACCGCGTTTTTCTATCTTTTCCAGAACACCCTGCCATTCCTGGTAAAGCCGGTAAAGCTTTATATTATGGTCTCGCTTCTCCTTGGTATCTTCTTCCTTTTTCTTCAGGTAATAGTAGCTGCCAATTCTCTCTCCTGCTTGTGCTTTTCCCTCGGCAGAGGGAAGCTCTTTCTTTCTATCTCCAACAATAATTGAAGACCCGGCAGCTGTGTCACCCCATAAAGAATTAACTGCTTCTTGCAATACTTCAGCCTTCCCGTGGTTAGTGCCACAAAAGGGACAGAAAACAAGTTCAGGATTATCCTTAAGATACTTGCGAATCAGTAACCCCAGCTCTTCTTCAGAGTTAGGCAAATCTTTTTCTTCTATTTCATGAATTTCTGAGGCAATTGTTTTCAGGTATTTTTGAATATCTTCCAGCTCTTCTTCTATATGCCTGATAGCTGCCACTAACTGTTCCATGGTAAAAATACCAATTTCTTGCATTTCAGGGATAATTCCAGCCAATGACTGCAGTTCCAGAAGATAAGAATACAATTCCTCCAGCCAGCCAGCCCGTTGTCGAATATTATCCGGTGCTTTCCCAGCAGGGAAATTTATTGCGGCCCCCTTTAAGAGGGTTTCTATAGCCGGGATGGTACATGATCCACTCGGCCCTTCTATTTCCACACCATGAATGAGCTCTATTTGTTCCTGGAGCTCGGCCCCTTTTCTAATCAGTTCTCTGTGCTGCATATCAAAAGCATTTTGGTAATGCTGCCAATTAGCTTGCAGTTCTCCAATATTCTCCCCAAAAACAAGCCTCTGTAACTCGACCTGGTAATTGGGATGGTAACTACCGCTATATCCGTAATTATAAGCTGTCTCCAGGGAAAAATAGTTGTATCGATGAAAAGACTCATTGAGTTTGCTGGTCCTTTTGCCCCCGGATTCATATAAGACTCTTTCCATTTGCCGGCGTTGGGTACTATCCAGACTGGAATCCAGTTTTTCACCACTGCGAAATATCAGAAATCCATCCCAGCTAATATTTTTTTCTTGCTTTGATGACCGTGAGCCCTTTTCCTTGTTTATTTCGTTGGTAATAGCCCTTTCTATTGCTTCCAGAACAGAAGTCTTTCCTGAGCCATTGGCCCCTTCCAAGAGATTAATCTGGGAAAAATGGAAGCAGGAGTTGTCCGGGTCAAAACACTCCTGCCGGTAAGCACTTCCCAGATACAGACTTCCTATCCGGCTATCCTCAAAAACAGGTGGTTCCTCTATCTTTTCCCTTGAAGTTTCATTGGAAGATTCATTTTCATTTTTATTTCCTATATCTCCGTTCAGATATCTTATAATATTATCTTGCCAATACTCTTCCAGGCAAAACTCCAGTCCCTCTGACTCCAGGAGACGAAACCAGTCCTCGTAAGGGTCAGCCACCTCAGCCTCAATGGCACCCTTAATTTGACCCAGCGGAATCGCAGACAAAAAATTAGATTCTGCCAGAACCAGTTTGCGTGCATAGCTTTTATCGCCTTCTACCATTAACCTCTTTTCCTCTGGTATTTTATTGAAATCTGCATCACTGAGAATAAAAACGCAATATAGATTCCACCTTAAGTCACCATCCAGAGAAAAAAATATCGGTTCCAGGTAGCGTTTTTCAAATACAGTAAATGATTCCTCGCTTTCACTGGTATCCAGAAAAAAAGCAGCATCTACATAGAAGAATACATACCTGGCAATGGTGTTTTCACCATCGATAAGATAAAGAGCCTCTGCCATCCATTGCTGCTCCCCAATTTGCTTTTCCTGACCAATAATACGTAAATCAGTCTTCTGAATCAAATATTTTAAATCAATCATCCAAATCTACCCCCCAATAATTGAGACCGCATCATCGGTCCTGCTTCCTGCAGTAATGTCAGCATTAAATTTGGGATAATAGTCAATTTGACGACTGCCTCGCTTCATAGTAAAGACACAAACCCTTTCCAGATAAGCTTCGCCGTATTCTCTCCTGACTAAATCCGATAGATTTTCCGCCAGCTTTTCAGCTTCGTTTGGCCGGGGAACAAAAGCCACCACCGCCCATTTCTGCTGCTCGAGAAAAAGCAGATTAAAAAGCCGTTTATCATCCAGGGAAAAAGAAAAATCTTCTCCCAGATGGCGCAGATGCGGGGGGAAATCGTTTTCCAGACACTCGATTAGATTCATATACTGGTCCACAGCATCAGCACGCGAAAGATCACATTCTTCATCAATATAGAAAGCCATCCTCCCGCAGACTTCATCCGGGTCGGCCTTTAATTGCCCTTCTTCCATATTACCCAGGCAAAGCCCAAAAAAACAATCCCTTTCCTCGATTCCAGCGGTCAGAGGATAGCTGTAACGTTCATCATTGAGCAGCAGAATCTTTTCCAGATCATTTTCAGGGTTTAAGGGAAGCTCCTGCCAGAAATCGCTGCCGGAAGAAAAAATCCAGGAACTAATATTGGAAACATCCCATCGCGGTGCGGTGAATACTGTACCTACCTGCCCCGGTTTCCTGACAAATATAAACTGCATATTTTCTTCTTTAAGGGCAAACCAGATAGCAGCCCGAGCATAATCCCAATAGGCAAAACCCATGCCCGCCTTGAGATTGTGCCTGCGCAGAGCCCTTTCATTATCCATAAAAAGCATGTCCCGGTTCTTGAAATATATGCAGGACCAGGGCCTGTTCATAAATAAACTGCTGCTTCCCGGACTGAAGACCTCACTTCCCGCTGCCCAGTTAGCGGTAATATATACACAATGATTACCTTCACTATGCATAAAAATCCGTTTGCGCAACTGGGAAAAAGCATCATGCCTGGGTTCCGGATTCAACTGCGGGTGAAGTAATATCAGGTTTTCGTCACCGGTAGGAAAAAGCTCTGGTATATCTATATTGCGAATGTTAAAGGAATCCGCACAAATAATGGTACAGAGTTTGTTGGGTTGTCTCATACCAAAACGGAAAATAACCCGTCCCAGGGTCAGATTGGAACCCTCAAATACCAGATCCCGATCAGCCATAATATGGGTTTTTAACTGAGGAATCAAGCAAATACTATCATCTGCCAGAGCAAAAACATAAATAAAAGGGTTTAGAAATTTGCGCCTGAAAGACTTCCTTATAGCCTCATCAATTACATAGGCTCCCATAGAAGCCCATTTTTCAAGCAGGTCTTCGAAGTGATCCAGTTTTTCCCCCTGGCATCCCAGACACCATATTTTCCCCGGCGGGGGCTGCAAATTTTTATCCTTGAGAATTTCCGTAATGAGTTCCAGAGGAAATGAATACTCAGGAGTCAGGAAAATATCCGCATTGTTACCGCGCGCTATTTCCAGGGCCTGGCGACAGCGATTACGGTAAGAGTCATCATCCAGACGCGGTCCTCTCTGATTATCCGCATAAATACGTCCCTTGCACTGCATGCGCAAGAGGGTAAAGGTCTCAGGCAAACCCGAGCAAACAGCAAATTCAGGCAGAAGGTCTTCCTCCACAATTTCTTCTATATATCTAAAAACTACGTTGGCATACACTTAATACAAACCCCCGCTCCCGGAACAGCATATATAATAATTCAGCCTGGGCTAACTTTGATTCCCAGCATAAAGTAAGCCCTTTATTTTAAGCTTTTCAAATCCGCGAAATTCAAATGAATCTATGCGTTGATCTGCGTCTGATTATTCATTCGAATGTATGGCTTTTTGCTGTAGCATTATATTCTGCTTTTAAGCCAAACAAATCCCTTATCACATTAGCATAAATATTAATACTAATCTTACACTAAAAAGCCCCGGACATAAAAGAAATTACCCGGAGCCGATTGATTCAAAATTATGCAGCCAGATCATCAAAATTCTGAGCTGTTTGGTATTATCCCTTTCTCATAAAAGCCGGATTTATTTTTTGTTTTGCTCAAGCTGTGACTCCAGATCTTCTTTTTCATTCTCCAGCTCCAGAATTTTTCTGCACAGTTCTTCTCTCTTTTCTCTTTCATCAGTCTCCTTAACATAGTCAACAAATACCAGAGCACCCAGTTCCGCCTTTAGCTTGTAAATTTCATTGTCCAGCGAACTGAGACGAAGCTTAATCTTTCCCGCTTCCAGTATTCCTTCCGATTTTTTCAACAAATCACCAGCCTGCTTTTGCATTTTGCTGCGG
>JAHDSE010000114.1 GCA_018432955.1 Syntrophomonadaceae bacterium | reverse complement strand
TCTATCAAATACTTCTTTTTTCATAACTATAGTTGGGCTATGCAGAAACTTAACATAACGGTTTTCCATACCGGGATTTCTGAGAGCCAGGTTTTTACTCCCTGAAATATAAGTATAATAAGTGCATTTGCCTACAATATCGGCATCAGTATAAACAAAGGCATGCATTAAATCTACCAGGAAATCGGCAGCATAGTAACTGCCATCATCAAAATTAGCTAAATATTGATATTCAACCTGCTCAATCCCGGAAGAAAATTCATCTTTCAGATAAACCTGTATATTATTATGCTGTCGACATTGATTTTCCCAATATTCCAAATGGCTTAAATTATTACTGCTCAGTAAAACAATTAACTCCTTTTTTAAATACTTTTGTCTTAAAAAATTATCCATAATTTGTTTGAACTTATTGCTCCCATTAGTACAGCAAATTACTGAAATACCTGCTTGATTTTCTTTTCTATATTTCAGTCCTGTCTTATTGAATACAGTTTCCATTCGCTCCTGGTAAGTATGATAATTAAGAACCTTTCTCTGGCCTGCTAATGCTAATTTATCGCGGTAATCCTTATCCCCCAGTAATTCCTGCAGGTGCAGAAGCGTATCTTCCCTGGTCTGGCAAAACTTTACCAGGCCGGGAAATAATCGTTCAATACCGGAGGAATAATTGCTCAGCACCGGGATTCCACATGCCAATAGTTCAAAAACCCGTCTGGAAAACATGCTGGGACTGTTGACTACAGAATTTACATTTAAAAATACATCATATTTTTTGTATGTTAAAACCATTTCTTCATACGTAAGGGAACCTTTAATAAATGGCTCGAAAATATCCGGGAATTCATAATCATTATCTCCCGGCTTTCTGTTGTAGATATGCAAATCATAAGCCAGGGCCGGCTTCAACAGTGTTTCCAGATATTCCTTTCTGTCTTCATATTTATATTTATACCAGGTTCCGGCAAAAGCCACCTGCCCCAGTTTATCCTTATTCTTGTTTACTGGATTGTGCAGCCTGGGCTGAGCCGCAAATAATAGAGGACAAATCTTCTCATGCCCCAGAATTTCCCGGTAACTAGGCAGGCAATTAATATCGGTGCTAAACACATAATCAAATAATTTTGCTGTTTCAATAAAATATCCAAAATTTGGAGGGTCCTCCTTGTTCCAGAAAACAGTAGGTATATTGTGTACTTTACACCACTTAACAATGTTTTTTATAATCTCATCTTTACCATCCAGTAAATTGCCAAGCTTTTCTCTCCACTTTGAATCCTTTCCTTTCCAGGCAGATTCTACAAACAATAAGTCCGCTTGCTCCCGGCTCAAGGTTATTTCCCACCTTTCAGGGTCAAGTTGAATGAAAACCGCTTCATATTTTAAGCATTCATAACTGAACTCATCTAAAATACAGGCTATCTTATAGTCTTTTATGGGTTTCAATCCTTCCTCCAAGAACTCATCGTTTCCAGCCAATCGGCAATCTTCTTCATTCCTGGCTTCGCTTAGCAAATCCACTCTATCCTTTCCCTTACCATAAAAGCATTTCTTTTATTCTCCCATTATTCTGTCCCCTACTATCTATCAAATAAAGTTTTCTGCTTCACTTAGTCGCACAGTGCTTTATTTAATCCCTGCCTATAAGGCTTTTATCTATCAACAATATATGTATTTTCCCCATCAGAAGTGTTTCCGATATAGATTCTTATATGATTCTTATCCTTTTCTACATTACAGTTTCAATAGTCACTGTAATCCCAAAAAATTCATAAAATACTTAAAACTATAAAATTATGGGATCTAATAGCTTCCTATCCTCACCTAATGTCATCGAGCCTTTGTTTTTTCTGGTCCTGATATATTAGAGTTTTGCATAGTACGAAAATTGATCGATGATGGAAAACCCCTTTATTTATTTATCAACAAATGCCATTGGAAGCCTGAATCTACTGGAATTATGCCGTAAATACGATGTAGCCAAGTTTGTGCTGGCCTCAACTTCTTCATTATATGCGGGACACCCAATCCCTTTTAACGAAGATCTGCCGGTCAATACCCCCATATCACCTTATGCAGCCTCCAAAAAATCGGCAGAAGCTATGGCCTATTCCTATCACTACCTCTATGACATTGATGTAAGCATACTGCGTTATTTTACCGTTTATGGTCCTGCCGGTCGGCCGGATATGAGTATTTTCAGGTTTCTAAAATCAATTATGGAAAACAAAACTATAGAGATATTTGGAGATGGAAGCCAGAGCCGGGACTTCACTTATGTTGATGATATTGCCCGGGGAACCATAAAAGCTCTGAAACCTCTGGGGCACGAGATAATTAATTTGGGTAATAATCAGCCGGTCAACTTAATGAAGGTAATTGCAATAATTGAAGAATATACCGGGCGAAAAGCATTATATGAGTATAAAGAATTCCCGAAGGCCGATATTCCAGCCACCTGGGCCAATATAGATAAGGCTAAATCACTGCTTGACTGGCAGCCAGCTATTAGCCTGACTGAAGGTATCAAGAGGACATGTAAGCTGGTTTTGATGCTATCACAGCTCTGCTCCTGTTAATACAATACCGTTTATAAATATAGACTAATAGACCAGTATTAGCTGGGAGGTACTTTCATATGTCAAATGCAAAAGAACTTAACTCGGGTCAGTTAATGGATAGAATTTTAGATGCACTGGGAAAAAAAGAGCCCCTGTCTATTATTTCTGTTGGCCAAACCGAGGCTTTTGTGATGGCTCAATATACCATCTATTCAGAAGACGTATTCATGAAACATCCCGAGTCTCGTAAAGCCAATAAAAACGAGAAACTTCGTGGTATTCATTTCCCCAATGTTAAAGCCCGGGACGAAGCGGTAGAAGCGACTAGAAATGCTGATATTATTGGCTATAACACGATTTTTGAATCTTATAAGGAATTGGCCGAAAAGGTTTTTAACGCTTATGATATTAAACCTGAATTTATTTTTGAGGCCAATATCCGGCGGGTAATTATCTTTTCGCAAAAAGGAAAGTTTAAAGAAATGTTACGCGGGCGAAAAATATTATTAATCGGTTCCCAGGCCAAAAATGCCCGGGGAGCCCTAATTAAAAAATGGCAGAACAAATTGGGTTTTAAAATAGTAGATACAATTCCTATCTACCATTACGAAGAAATTCCCCAAGTTAAAGAAGAAATTGCCAGGAACGATTTTGATCTCTGTTTACTCGGTGCAGGTATCAATGCCGTTATTCTGGCCCCTTATATTGCCAGAACCCTTGGGAAAGTTGCCTTCGATATCGGTTTTGGCATGGAAAGCCTGATTACCGATCAGATCGTAGCAGGTACCGGAACCAGGAACATTGGTATTGAAACGCTTCTAAAAATATGAACTACGTTTTATAAAGGAGATAGGTGTAACTATGAAAATACTGGTCACTACTCATGATGTCAGCGGGCGTATATCTCCAAGTAATTTCATGTACCTCCTGGAAGAATTAGCGAAGATAAGCGATTTAACAGTATGGTACGAACCTGGTAATATTCAGGAGATTATAAATCATTTAGGAATACAGCCCGATTTTATATTAATCAACGAATTTGGCGAAAAAAAACCTCCGAAAATTACTGGTCTTGCTTCTCTTACTGTTCCATATGCCGTATACCTGCATGACCTGCATTATAAGACTGATTTACGCAATGAGGCTATGAAAAGCAATAAAGTCCCCTATGTTTTTACCCATTACCGGGATAAATTTTTCGAATGGTACCCTGAATTCAGGGAAAAGATGCGCTGGCTTCCCCACCACGCAAATACTAATATATTCAGAGACTATGGATTAAACAAGGATATTGACTACTTGCTGATGGGAAGCCTTGGGGATCGGGCATATCCATTAAGGAAAAAAATCATTGATGTCATGCAGAAGCAAGCGGGTTTTGTTTACCATGTATATCCCGGGCATAATAATCCGGAATCTTTATATGTTGGAGAAAAATTTGCCCGGGAAATCAACCGGGCCAAAATCTTCTTCACCTGCGATTCCATATTTCACTACCCGGTTCGTAAGTATTTCGAGGTTTTAGCCTGCAAAACCCTGCTGCTGGCGCCCGCTGTCCCGGAACTCAAGGATCTGGGCTTTGTTGCAGGGGTTCATTTTGTAGACATTAATGAAGACAATTTTACAGAAGAAGCGGAATACTACCTGTATCATGAAAAGGAACGTCAGCTAATTGAAGAACAGGGATATGAATTGGTACATGCCCAACATTCTACTGTTCAGCGTGCTGCCCAGTTATTGGGAATGATTAAAGAGATATTATCTTCCCCTGAATAGCTCAAAATATTCAATAGAATTCCGGGGACTTCCCATGGATTAGAGATTATACCGGCAGCAAATTATCTTCCATTTGCTGCAGAATTTCTGGCAATTCCTGATTATCCGGGCAAGATGAGATTTCTTCTCGGAGTGTTCTTATAGCCAGTTCCTGGTACAGCTTGATAAGTTCCCGGCGTACTTTAGGAATATTCAGTCCTTTTTCTATAGCTTGCTGCAGATATACTGCTGCTGCCTCCAAGTTTTCCTGCCCCCAGCAACTTTTACCCAGATAATATATTGTTCGGGCATCTGTCTTCTCTGTTTCGATTAATTGCCGGTATTCTTTTAAAGCCAGATCATATTTCCCCCACTTATAAAACAATTCAGCCAGTAAAGTGGAAGGTCTGGTACCGACAAAGAAGCTCAGATTTTCCCACGCTTTGTCTATGCTATGACCGGTTCCCAGTTCAACCAGGAAACCCATAATGTCTTTAATTAATTCATTTGCCTGCTGCTTATTAGCCTGTAGTTTCTTAATATCCTGGTCTTTTTTACCGGTAAAAGCACTTAGTATTTCAAGAAGCAACATGTTTGCCCCGACTTTTTTTATATTTTGCAGGCATCTTATAAGTTTGGACTCGTCATGCTGCAACCAGTAATACAGCAGCAAGTTTTGCTGCGCCTGGATAAAAAAAATTTTATCCCTGTTGATTGCGTTTAGTTCTTTTACAGCAGCATCATAATGCCCGCTCCGCATTAAACACAATCCCCTGAGCAAAGTCATTTTTTCGGATAATTGTGTACCGTTCTCCAGTATATCCAGTCGTTCCAGGGCAAGTTGATAAGCGCCTTCTTCAAAGAAGATAGCAGCCAGATTGGCCTGTAAACTTTTATCACTCAAGTCAAAAACCTGCTTTAAAGAATTAATTGTATATTCCGGGTTAATACGTGGTTGGAGTATGGATATTATCCTTTTCAGGGAAATAAGCATCCGTGGATTTTCTCTGAGCGATTGCAGGTAATAGTTCAATGCCTGTTCCATGTCCATAAAATATTCCGCCAGGCTTCCCAGGTAATAACAGCTTTTATCCCGGTCAGAAAAATAAATGCTAGTATTATCTCCCGCTTGATGGGGTAAGGACAGGAACTGCTGAAAGGCCATATATGCCTGAATATAATCCCCCATATGTTTACAGATAGCACCTTTTATATAATAGATATCCTGCATATCGGGGAAAGCCTTTATCCATTCATTATCTATAAAATTCAAGACTTCTTGCAAATTGCCTGTAGCATAATATGAGAGAGCTATTTTTCTCATAAGTTCAGGTAAATAGAAACTTGCTTTATCCACCTGCTTGTATACGGGAAGGAAGAGGCTAAGGGCTTGTTCATACTGCTGCTGCCGGTAATGATTGACTCCCATGTGAAAGTGCTTTAATAAATTTCCTGTCTCTTCTGCAGCAGCTGTTCTCAATAAATTCATATTATATTCCCGGCTATTTCCAGCTTCGACCTTTTCCTCTGAATAAGCGTGATGAACAATATGGAAATCTTTAACTGTACCAATTATGGCATCAGGATTAACGGATAATATGCTGCTGAGTATTTCTTCATAAACAATACCTTTATATCTGTATTCGTTTCTGTTCTTGAAAAGCCGCAGGATTAAGTCTGTGTCCAAAGCTAATTCACTATCATTTTCATCAGGGTTTACAACTTTTAAAAAATAGGCCTCGGCATCTCCGGTTTCAATTATATTATGTACAAGTTCAAGGGAAGCAATATTCAGTTCTTCATCTCCATCAAGTACCAGTATCCAATCCCCGGCAGCTTTGTCCAGTCCAAAGTTTCGGGCAGTGCTGAAATTATTGTTCCAGTTAAAGTTGTAGACATGTTCTGTAAAAGTTCTCGCAATTTCCACTGAACTATCAATTGAACCGGTATCAACAACTATAATTTCATCAGCAATATTTTTAACACTGGAAAGACAGCGGAATAAATTTTTTTCTTCATTTTTTATAATCAGGCAAGCACTCAGCTTTACTTGCAAAATGCCAAAACTCCTTTAATTACTATTTATGCTTATAGTATGCCGGGCATTGATATTAAGTGCCGAACTTCGCATTTGACACGCAGCAGTGCTTTTCTTTTACCAGGAGAGTGGGGCTTTTGGCAAAGTAATGCCGTACCAAGCTATGGGGAAGTTTCTTGACTTGCCTGCAGAAAAAGAAAAATTGTCCTTTATGTAAAAATAGCAGAAAAGAAAACAATTGCTACGGGAAAAAAGCAAGGCAAGACGCGTCCCCTGCTCATGAAGATTTTGCCGTAATAATCTATAACTCAAGTAGTCGAAAAGAACTTGTCTGGTTATCACCCAAAATTGACTACTGCGCAGTCTCTGTCTTATCTGAAGTTTTGGATAGTGTTAGAGGAGATACACTGTATATATAAATATTAACTATTGATGCCACAAATACCAGTATTGGGAGTAACAGTTAAATGTTATCTTTCATAAACTATAGAGAACTCATAAATCTCCATTGAGAAAGGGGGCAAAGAAACAGTGCCAAATTACAAAATTTTTCAGGAGAGTGCCGATTCATTAAGAACAAGGATTTACGGTGTTGATTCAGGAGGCACCGTTAGACCTTTACTGACAACCACGGATGGTAAAATGCAAGTCATGGGTGATATTACAATTGACAGTGGTGATGTCGTAACTGTTGTAAATAAAAGCGGTAATCCCTTGTGGGTTAAAAATGATTCCGGTGACGCACTATATGTAGTAAACAATAGCGGGGATCCATTCTGGGTAAAAAACGATGTCGGGGATTCACTGTATATACAAAATACCAGCGGAACTTCGGCCTGGGTTAAAAATGATTCCGGTGACGCACTATATGTAGTAAACAGTAGCGGGGATCCATTCTGGGTAAAAAATGATTCCGGGGATGCGCTGTTTGTACAAAATACCAGCGGCAGTCCGGCCTGGGTTAAAAATGATTCCGGGGATTCATTGTATGTAACGATTCACGATCGAACCATCGTTGATTCCGGAGCAGTTGCTCTTGCTCTGCCATCAGGTACTAATTCGGGAACTGGAGCTGTACACAATATACTGGATTATAGCACTTACACCTATGCTGTAAAAAACAATTTTTCATCAGGTAATCAAACAGTTAGATTGGAAAGTTGCGCTATTAGTGGTGGAGCTGCAGATGCAGATTGGGTACAGGACAACTCAGGAGTAACAATCAGTCATGGTCAATGGAAATTCTTAACTGCCGATTATCTGGTTAAATTCGCCAGATTAAAGGCTACAAGTGATACGGGAGGCTCAGGTACCTTCAGTATATATTTTCAGGCTCAAAAGTAGTGCAAATAAGGCAAATCTAAAAACCCGGGGCTTACCCGGGTTTTTTACAATCATTCTTACTTACGGGTCAGTAATTCCGCTACTTCTCTTACTGCTCCCTGCCCTCCTTTGGCCCTGGTAACATAATCAACCAGCTCTTTAACTTCCATTATCCCATCCTGTACGGAAAAACTCAGTCTTACTCTATTAAGTAAATCAATATCATTTATATCGTCCCCTATATATGCAACTGTTTCAAAAGCCAATCCGCTTTTTAACAATATGTCTTGCATAGCCTGTACTTTATCTCTTACTCCCGTACATATATAATCAATACCCAATTTTTCAGCCCGCTTCTTTATGATAGGCGTGTTTTCCCCGCTAATTATCGCCGTTTTAATTCCTCTTTCCTGCAAAATACGTATTGCCATTCCATCCCGGGTATTAAATTTTTTCAGCTCATGCCCATCTTCCGAATAGTACATTCCCCCATCGGTTAAAACACCGTCACAATCCATGGCCAGCAGCTTAATGTGAGCGGCTTTTTCACCGATTAAATTCCCATCTTCCTTACTTTTTCTTTTTAATAAGTCCTCAACAATAATCCAATCGCCAGGTTCATCAATTTCATAATAAGTCTCTGCAGGCATTTCATAATAGCCGGTTTTTCCTGAAATCCTGGATTCCGTTTCTAAAAGCAGCTGCCTGCTGCTGATATAGAAGGCCCCGTTTTCTACCAGGATTCCGGTAAAATCCTGCCTTCTTGGTCTCTTACCGGGATCATAGTTTTCAGGAAAAACTATCTGTCCATTTTCCTGCCAGATAAAGCGTTTCTGCCTGACCAGGGATAAGAGACTGTCATATTGCCCGGCAAAATATTTGTCTATAGCCTGTTCCAGATCATTAGCAGTTAATAAGGGTGAGGTTGCCTGTATCAGAACAATATGTTTAAAGGGATAATTCCTGGCATATTCCAGCATGGCAGATTCGGTACTGGCCGTGTCAGTGGCGGTAGCAGAACTCCTTCCAATACATTTCAATTTATTTGAAGCTATATTAGCAGACTTGTACTGAAAAACTTTTTCCCGGATTAATTCGCTGTCTGTACTTATAATAAGCTTTTCCAAATACCTGCATTTAAGAGCTGCATCAATTACCCAGTATAAAAGGGGGCGACCGTTTAATTTCTTAATGTTTTTCCAGGGAATAGACTTACTGCCACCCCTGACCGGAATAAATCCAATAATACCCTGTGTGTTCATAGCGTCCGGGCACCTTTATATTTCAATTTATTGCGCTGAACTTTTTCAATATCCAGTACATCATCATATTTATATCTACTGGCTTTTTTGGCAGCTTTTAAATCCCTCACCAGCCGCCGCAAGCCGTCCGGTTCCAAAGAGGCGGCATGATCGGTGCCTTTCCAGGTTCTGTCCAGGGTAAAATGCCTTTCAATCCAGTTGGCACCCAGGGTATATGCGGCCACATCAATGGCTATCCCCAGGTGGTGCCCGGAAAATCCAATATCTTTGAGCAGATGGCCATAGCTTTCTTTTAGTCTTTTTATTTCCAGCAGACAGATATCTTCAAATGGTACCGGGTAACCCGATGTACAGCTGTATAGAACCACATCTTTGTTCCTGGATTTCTTCACGAAAAAGTCAATAATATCATCAATTTCCTTTGTGGTAGTCATTCCCGTTGATACATGAATTTCGCCAGGGTAGTTGTCACAGAGGTAAGCAAGCATATTCTTATGCGTATTCATTGCTGAAGGTATTTTTACTAAGCGGGGATTTAAGGAAACTATTTCCCGGGCTGAGCTCATATCCCAGACCGATGTGCTGTAATCCAGGCCAAATTCCTCACAGCATTCTTTTAATTCTTCATGCTGTTCTTTAGTGAACTCCAAATATTCCCTGTGAGCTCCGTAAGTCGGGCCATAGGCATGAACAGGGTTGGGATGTGGTGTATTATATTCTGCTTCAGTTAATAATTCACGCGGGGTTCTCTTTTGAAATTTAGCTACATCCACTTTGCAAAATATCGCCGCCATCTTGATCATTTCTCTGGCAGTTTCCATATCTCCTCTGTGATTGCATCCAATCTCAGCTACAACTTTAGGTAGCATAATATCCCTCCTTTATGTCAGGATGCTCTGTATTCTTGTTTTCCAATTCCAGGAGTAAACTGATGACTTGATCATAATCGTTCCGGTAATCAGGAATTTCATTTGCATAAGCTGATTTTTTAAAAACACTTTGTATATTTTCATTTCCACTGAGAATACAAAAGCCGTTTCTTGCGAGAAGATTGGTAAGCGTTGTAAGAGTAAAATGATATGCATGGGACAGCATGAGGTAGTATAGAAAATCTGCATTGTAAGTATTGTGGAGATTTTTAACCCCCGGTACTTCGATATAAAGAAGTCCGTCCGGGGCAAGCCGGGCTTTTATTTGTTCCAATTCTTCAAGCGGGTCGAGAATGTGTTCCATAACATGGCGATAAATTATAAGATCTGCCTCTGTCTCGGGGGGAATAATTGAAATGTCTCCTGCCAGAAGATCCAGCCCATATCTGTTTTTACCAAAATCAATAAATTCTTGCCCCAGATCAACTCCCTTTACCTGATGACCCTGGTCGGCAAAATATTTCAGTATACCACCGGAACTGCAGCCTACTTCTATGACAAACAGCCTGGCCTTCTTTTTGAACAAACTGTCGTTTTTATTAATATACTGGTATACTAATTCCCCTCTATGGTACTGGGCACGAAAATACTGCTCCGGCTCAAAGCTGGAACGGAATAGCTTATTGAATTCTAGATTATAAAAATCGTTTATGGATTTTTGTTCCAAACGCGGATTGCTTTGTATTAACCCGCAGTTTTTACATATACTTACAGGCATATAAAGGCCATTACGTTCCTTACTGGAAAGACGTTCAAACTTATTACCCCCACAAATGCAGCAATCCACATTTTCATAAGTATAGACTCTCCTGCGCATTTTTGTTTCAACCTGTTTTTTGGCTATTATTTGTTTATAATCCAAACGAATTACGGTTTTACCGTCATTAGCATACCTCTTACCCAGTATGCTCTCTTTCTCTTCTTCCGGAGGAAAATCATGGTTTAGCCCCTGTTCGAGTTGGAAAAGCCTTTTCTGCTGTGCGGAGTTTAAGTAACGGGCATTTTTTTTGATAAATTCCAGGTGCTGAGTTTTGCCCGGTTTTTTTTCATATTCACGCAGGCGCAATAATATTTCGTCTTTTATGTCCGGAACATAAAAACCTCTTAGTTTTTTTCTCCTGGAAACTGCCCCGCTTAAATCGAATTTTTCGATATCGTCTGCTTTACACCTGATATCTATCTGGTAGCACAAAAAATTATTGAGTTCAAATCTTATCAGTTCTTTGCCATCATCGTAGTGTTTATTAATCTGGTAACGGTCCTGGTACTGGCTGGCAAAATCCTCAGCTTTATTGCAAATGAAGGTAAAATCTTCTGGTGTGCATAACAAATCCAGATCTTTATTCAAGGGATAATCATGAGGAAAATTATCCGGCATATAAGGAACATCCACTTTAGCCAATACATAGTTCATATCATTAATGGAATTAAGGAATTCCTGTACATTTATATCTTTGTCCGCCACCTGCAAGATATGTTCGGTATGTGCATAGTTGTCACCCATGTGCATGATAATATCGTAAAAATAATTATCTATTCGGGAGCTGTATCTCTTGCGATATTCATTTTTAATTTTTTCCACCTGCCGGGAAATACTCTTGCCATTAGCCTTTTTCCTGAAGGCAGGATTGTTTATCAGTATGGAAATAAGGCGAAATTTTTTATCGTAATTATTCATATACTCAAGTTTTTTTCGTATTTTCCATGCCGCAATATCATCTATCGCATATACTCCTTTGACAAAGGATGCAAATTCGAGTTCATTTTCAAAACAATAATCCTTCTGTCCAATTATTGGATAATCCTTTTCGAGTTCCAGGGTAATTTCTTCAAAGTATACTTGAACAGGAGGCCACAGAATAACGAGGAAATATAAACCCAGCTTTCTTGATATTTCATTAAATTTCTTCTCAATAAATTCTATTTCATGTCTTAAAAAGCCATTATTTTGAAACCAGTTCAGGGAGTACGGGTTAACACCTTGATTAAGTTCAAACTTTATGGGAATTTTTTTGATATCGAAATAGAGTGCACAGGCTATTCGGTGAGACCCATCAATCAGTTGCAGATTTTCATTTACTGTAATGGGATTTTTATCCATTAATCTGTTTTTGGCGAAACTACGGATAAGTTGTTTGAACCTTTCCAGGCTGTGTTCTTTTTGCCCCCGCATTTTTTGCATTTTGGAGAAAAGCTCATAGCCACAGTTATTCTCGCCAAAGTATTCCTCTATTGCCATGTAACGTACTATAATATCCATGCGGTTAAAGCCTCCGCCGGCATATTGCCTGGCAAGCAGCTTTTTTAAATCGTGAAATATAATAATATCCGGATTTTTGCCGGTGTTTTCTAAAAATGTAAGTAAAGATTGTGATGGGATTTTAATTGCCGTTCCGCTTTTACTGATTGATTTCCCATGAGAAACAGGTATTTTCCTTTCATAAGCAATAAAATAATTAATGGACTCATTCATTGCATTGAATACAGGAGAGATTTCCTGAATGTCTTTTTCACATTCGAGTATGAATTTCCCAAAATGCTGCGTCATCTTTTTTGCCTTTAAAAATGGCTCCGCTTCTTCGGAAATATCATTGATTTCCAGGCGCAAAAATTCTGCCTGTACTCGATTCATTGGCATAATAAAGGTTTTAAAGAACTGGTTTTCTTTCAGATTTTTAAATGCTTCGTTAAATTGTGCATATTTCCGGTCTATTTGCTCAAAATTACGGGCATTTGCCAGCCTGCTGATTTCTCTTAATAGCTCTTTAATATTGTTTAACAATTCATCCAGTTCTCCATAGGCATTATTCATGGCATGAAACTGTGCTGTTAAAAACTCCATATTATAGCTGGACTGCTCGCTTTTAAACCAAGTATCATCAACGACTTTATCATGCAGTTCTTCTCTTATTACCTCTTCAAGGGGTTTGAAAATGGTCCCTGCTACATGAGCTCCGCCCCTGCTGCTGTTAATTATGGTAAAATCTTTATAAAGTTTTATATACATCTCTATCTGCTGCCGCATCCGGTTAAAATCCGGGCTGCTGAGAATCTCATTCCCCTCTGCGTCCTTGATTGCCAATGCTTTATTTAGCTGCTCATCACTCGCATTCGCAGGATGATGACTTATCCCCCGGGCATATTGTTGCTTATCTTTAAAGGCCAGATTCTGGCCTGCGAGTATTATAGGATTAAAGCCCAGCTTGACCAGGACTTGCAAAGTGACAGCAGCAATTGAAGGCGCATCATTAATAATTTCAATTTCCCGCTTAAATTTGGATTTAAGATAAAATGAGCTTACTTTATCCTGGCTGATTATCATATGCGTTTTCGGTCCCGAATAATTTTCGACGGTTTCATAACCGGTAGTACTGCCGAAAATGAGAGGTATGGTGTTAATACCTTTCTCCAGCAATTCTTTGAAAACCAGCTGATTTTCCTTTTTGGGATCATAAGTAAAGGCGGCATCAGGGTAAATATTATTCCGAATTAAAGGACTGATAGCTGAACCGACTGAAAAAATATAGGCCAAACCGTGTTCTTTTATGTGACGTATGTTCTCAAATTCTTCTTCCAGAGAAGGGCCGGCAGCGACAATGAGGGCAGGTTTATCTTTGAATTCCCCTCTTTTTTCAATCAGTATATCCGGAGTACTCAGTACTTCTTTGAAATTAAGCATGCTGTTGATTATCCAGCGTTTTTCAAAAGCCAGGTTTGTTACTATGGAATTTCGTCGTTCTTTTACTGCGTTTTCAAACTCGAAAAAAAATTGCTGATGCTTTTCAGGAAATGCTTTTTTATAAGCAGGCAGTTCTATGACAACTATAGAATTTCTCGCCTCGTTCATAAAGCCAAAAGAAAATCTTCCGGCATCTCCCGGACGGGTTTCGATGAATATTTTTTTTATTGATTTCAGGGGCAGCTTTCTTAGTTCACGATTCGATATAAATTGGTAAAAAACTTCAGGTACCGGTTCATATATTGAAAAAGCCAGGCCGGGATATTTTTTTACAAACGCATCAATATGATAGCCCATTCCAATGCCATAGAAAATAATATCCGAGCGGGGTTCTACTTCCTGCTGTTCAATAATCTTTTCAGCTTCCTGAATTGGGTTTTCATTATTATGGATAAATAGCCCCGGATCTTTTTCTATTGCCAGATTTAAAAGCTTTTTTTCCTTGTTGGAAATTACTCTTGTTAACTTATGATCCAGGTTTTCCCCTACTCTTTTATACATCGCCCAGGTCGCTGGGAAAAATTCTTTTATAGTTTGCAGATTATCAGATAATACCACGATACTCCTCCTTGTATGGTATTAATTCCTTATTATCTAACTCCAGACTTAATTCCGGCATAAACATTTAAGCCCATATATTGTGTTATATATTATGGTTTGGCTGTTTATCTGGTGACTTTTGAATATATAAGAGAGTCTCCAAAGGCGGGTTATAAGGGAAGTATTATTGATATAAAAAAATATGTAAACTGGCACCAATTTAATATTATGAGAATAGTATACATTGTGAATAAAAATAATTGAGAGTTTTGCATAATTAGTTTTTTGGTATCATTAGGCAAGTAATTTTAGTACTGTCATCCCGAGACAAAGCCGAAGGATCTTAAGATTCACCCTCCGGGCACTACTTATGTTCGCTTCGCTCACAATTAAGGCTGCTTCGCTAACGCTCAGAATGACAAGTTGGATTTTTTTTTAATTATGCAAAACTCTCATTTAAAAAGATTATAAACTTGCAAGCTGCCGTATACGTAATTGCTAAATTATTTGTATGGCAGCTTAAAAGGTGGGGAAAGTATAATGGATTCGGTATCTTATGAGAGCAGCGAAAACCAGCTTTTCAGCCATAATTTAGTGGAGTTTAGGGGCAACGATAACCAGGTTTTTAATCATAATTTTGTATTCATCAATAAAGCAGGAGATTTCCCGGCTGGTTGGCATAAATACACAGGGCATAAAACAGCTGATTTTCACCTGGAAATAGCTGATAAACAGGATTTTAGTATAAAGATCAGGAATCAGCTATTCAGGCGATTTGCCAGTATAGCCCAGGAACGTTCATATTGTATATCTGTTCATGAAAAACAGCTATGGGAAGTAGGAGCAATATTAAGGGTAAATAAGCCATTATCGGCATCAATCAGAATTCACTTTCTTTCTCCTTCCCGAGTTTTATACAGCAGCCTGGATTTCATCCTTGAACCGGGAAGCAATTATTATTGTGGGCTAATAAGTGTACCGGGAGGCGCAAATTACGCATTGCTGGAACTGGGTACATCCGATGCCGGCAGTCTATGGATAGAAAATGTGGTTTTTAAAAGGGTTTTCCCGATAGACAAATACGAAATGGATGCCCGGGGCAGGTTGAATATTAATACCGTAGAGGCTGTTAAAAACATAATTGACCCGGTAAATATAAAGGGAAGAGTTGAAGTAAAAAAGGAAAGTAGGGATATTAGTGAAGATGTAGTTGCCGGTCCTAAAAAACAGGTATCAGGATCACAAGATGTTTTGCATTTGCTGGTTTATTCAATTTGTGCCATAAACCAGGGGAACGAGGCTGCCCTGCTTCAATTACAAATTAGCCCTGATGGTATCAACTGGACAGATGATGGCCTTAAAACTCGTGTAGAGGCCGGTAAAATGGGAGTATGTTGCTGCAATCACTTTTTACGATATATACGGCTTGTTTATTATACAGATAATCAAAAAACCACCAATCTGCGTATTTATTTCCAGGGCCAGGGGTAATAAGAATAAGACTTGTTTCCACATCCATTGGCCTGGTCTTGACTTATCACTTGGCTGGGAAAAGTTTTTTTTTTAGGGAAAGACCTTTTTAATATTAACCTTTTTTGCCGGCTTTTTTACCCTTTCCTGCTCCCAGCGCCATGCAGGTTGAATAATAAAGTCTAAGTCATCATATTTCGGCTGCCAGTTAAGAACAGTCTTAATTTTTTGCGAATCGGCTATAAGTGCAGGCGGATCTCCTTTCCGCCTGTCGCACATTATTACCGGGAAATCAACCCCGCTTATTTCTTTTACGGATTCTAGCACTTCCAATACTGAAAAGCCCCGCTTGTACCCGCAGTTAAAAACCTGGCTGGGGTTATTATCTATTAGATACTGCATGGACAAGAGATGTGCACTGGCCAGGTCTTCCACATGGATATAGTCTCGAATACAGGTTCCATCTGCTGTAGGATAATCTCCACCATAGACATTCAGACAGGGATACTTACCCAGTGCGGTTCTTACCGCGGTTGTAATCAGGTGAGAAGCATCTTCTTTTCCTTCCCCAATTCTTTTAGCAGGGTCGGCACCCGCTACATTAAAATAGCGCAGGGCCACATAACGAAAGTCGCTGCTTCTGGATAAATCCTGAAGAATTCTTTCTACCATGGCTTTGCTGTGTCCATAGGGATTAATCGGTTTTAACAAAGATCTTTCCTTTACGGGAATTTTGTCCGGTATACCATAAACTGCTGCCGTTGAAGAAAAAACAAAATTCTTGACTCCATAGGTCTGCATGATATTAAGCAGGTTCAGTGTAGCAATGACATTGTTGGTATAATATTTCAAGGGGTTTTCCAAAGATTCGGGGACTACTATATGAGCAGCGAAATGCATAACCGCATCAATTTGATATCTTTTGAATACTTCCTCCAAAGCTTTTTTATCAGCGAGATCTCCCACAATCAGGTCTCCAAAAAGAACGGCCCACTCATGCCCGGTAGAGAGATTATCGTAAACCAGGACGTCATAATCCCTTTCACCCAGAGCCTTTACTACATGGCTTCCAATATAGCCCGCTCCTCCGGTAAGAAGAATCCTCCCCATAATCCTGCCCCCCTCATCTTCCCCAGCCCGTGGCAGACTGTCCTTTATAATATTAATAATTCAAGGTTCACAGTAGACAGAAACTGCGTCTTAAATAAACCACGGGTTCGCTTTGCTCACACACAGATAAACACAGATTCTCTTTATATTTTTAAGTTTGGTTAATACCAGAATTTCAGATAATAGTTAACAAATTTTTTGTTATAGGAGCACCCCTTAGGTGCCACTGCATACATAAAACCAGCCTCAGGCAACAACCCCGTCAGACTATCATGCCTACAATATATATGCATTCACCGTATCTATCGCCTTTATCCCCTGCGCTAAGCTGAATCCCACAAATCTCCCCACTATGGACAGAGTTCTTTCGCTTTAGCAAAGCAATGCCGTACCAGGCTATGGGGAAGTTTCTTGACTTGCATATAGAAAAAGAGAAATTGTCCTTAATTAAAAAACAGCAGAACAGAAAACAAATGCTACTGGGAAAAAAGCAAGGCAAGACGCGTCCCCTGCTCATGAAGATTTTGCCGTAATAATCTATAACTCAAGTAGTCGAAAAGAACCCGTCTGGGTATCACCCAAAATTGACTGTTGCGCAGTCTTTGTCTTATGCGAAAGTGCAACCGTTAGAATCATAATATGTAAATTGATAATGAATGGTTCTCCCACCTGGTTCTTAGCGCTATATTTTTCACCATTTCTTTGAACAAGTCATATATTGTTAGCAGCAGAAATCCTAATTCGTGAAAGGCGGAGAGATGGATCTTAATTGATAATTGATAGGGGTGAAATGAATTAATGATATCAAATAGAAAACAACAAATACTAATAGGCAGCAAAGCAGTTAAAATAGTGCACGACAGAAGTACCGGCAGAGCAACAGTTTACAATCCCGCTAATAGTTTTTTCTATTTGTCCCCTGGAACAAGCAAAATATCAGTAGGAAACAAAAGGGTACTCAAGATCAGCTTTGACAGGAATACCGGGAAAATTATCGTAAATAATCCACTTAACAAAAACATGGATATATCACCGATGTTAAACAGTACACAGTTGCTGGATAGAATACGAAACGCCCTGGAAAAAAGGGAAGGCTGTTCTGTTATTTCAGTTGGTGCAACTGAAGCTTTTGTTATGGCTCAATATACCATCTATTCTGAAGAGGAATTCATGAGGCATGGGGAAGCAGAAAATGCCAATATGGGAGCTAAAAGCGGTTTCTACCACCGGGGAATTCGTTTTCCCAATAAAGAGGCCCGTGATGAAGCTGTTCTGGCGGTTAAAAATGCTGATATTGTAGGGTACAATACCTTCGTTGATTCAGCAAAATCACTTACTGAAAAAGTATTTGCCGCCTATAGTATTAAACCTCCTTATGTATTTGAAGCCAACTTAAGAAGAGTAATAATGTTTTCTCAAAAAGAAAAATTCGAGAAAATACTGCAAGGCAGAAGGATATTGTTGATTAGCTCGCTGGCAGAGCAAGCAAAAGCGGCTCTCGAAAATAATCTGCAAGATAGATTGGGCTTTGATGTTGTCGGTGCCATAAGTATTCACGAATATGAAGAAATACCTTACGTTAAAGAACAAATCAGCCAGTATGAATTCGACCTCTGTTTGCTGGCGGCAGGTATAAATGCGGTTATCCTGGCTCCATATATTGCAAAAGTCTACGGAAAGGTGGCGATTGATATCGGTTGGGGCATGCAAAGCCTGATAAGTGGAGAAATCGTAGCTGATCCCTGGGTAACTGACATAATAGGACTGGATAATTTATTTGCCATGTAAGATTTTCTACTTTGAACCCTGGATAAATCAGGGCTCTTGGGGGAGGAGAAAAAAAATAATGACTCAAGATCGTAAGCCTGTAGTAAGCGTCGGCAGGTCGGCACTAAAGATCCAATATGATAGAAGCACCGGCAAGGCAGTAGTCCTTAATCCGGGAAGAAGATTTATATCCAGCAGCGGACCTAAAATAAGTATTGGCAAACCTCGTTTTTCATTGAGATTCGATAGAAGTACCGGGAAAACATCATTTCAGTATTCAAATAATGGTATTGGTGAAAAAAGATTAAAGCTTCTGGTTACCAGTGGTGACTTCAGCAGATATCTGTCTCCCAATTTTGATTATCTTCTAAAGGAACTTGATAAAATAACCGATTTAATCGTCTGGAACAAATCTGCTGATATTGCTGATATTCTCAAAGAAATCGGCACTCAACCGGACTTTGTGTTTATTAACGAGTATGAGGAAACCAATTCCCCAACTATAAGCGGTCTCTTATCTTTAGGAATTCCTCATGCTGTTAATATGCATGACCTTCATTATAATATCGATGCCCGCAAAGCAAGTCTTCGCCGGGAAAATATAAGGTATATCTTTTCTTATTACAGAGACAGATTCTACGAGTGTTACCCGGAATTCTCCCGGGGATTGTATTGGCTTCCACATCATGTTAATACGGATATCTTCAGAGATTACGGCCTGACAAAAGATATAGATTATTTGATGATGGGAGCAGTCCATGAAACAGTCTACCCTCTCCGTTATAAGATCCTCAAGCATATGCAAAACATGCCGAATTTTGTTAACCATGAACATCCTGGCTATCGGAACATAGACGAAGATGAAATAGGAACGGTTTTTGCCGGGGAAAGATATGCCCGGGAAATTAACCGGGCTAAAATATTTCTCACCGATAATTCCATTTATTCTTACCCCCTGGCCAAGTATTTTGAAGTCCTGGCCTGCAACACCCTCCTGCTGGCACCATCTACAAACGAATTAACAGACCTGGGATTTATCCCTGGGGTTCATTTTGTAGATATTAATGAGGACAATTTTGCCGAAAAGGCCGCGTATTATCTTGGTCACGAAGCCGAACGCGCCAGGATCGCCCGGCAGGGATTCGAAATGGTTCATTCCCGGCATTCTACAAAACAACGGGCTGCTGAGTTTTTAAAAATGATCAAAGAAATCCTGTTTAATTATCGTTGAGGGATGACAAGGCCCGTCCCCTTGTCACCCCTTGTCACCCCCATAGATCAGAAAGGATCGATATCAATGAATTTCCGTAATGTTTCCATTCTGGTACCATATAAATCTGACAGAGGACAGCGGGATAAAATATGGGCATGGATAAAAAAAAGATATGAGCTCATAATGCCTGAAGCAGAAATTTGTGTAGGTGAATACAAGAAAATTCCTTTTTCCAGATCTGCTGCGATTAATAAAGCAGCCCGCATGTCCAGCCGGGATATTTTTCTTATAGCTGATGCTGATATTGCTTTCGATACCGACTGTATAAATTCTGCCCTGGACCTCTTATCACAATATTCATGGTTAATTCCTTTTTCCCAATGCCGCCGCTTAACTCAGAAAAACACTGATATACTGCTTCAACAGGATTATAGAATTACAATGAATGATTTCGCAGATGAAACTGAAATAATTACAGATTATTCTGTAGGGGGTATTTGCCTGCTGTCCCGTAGGAATTTCGCCAATGTTGGTGGTTTTGATGAGCGGTTTAAGGATTGGGGATATGAAGACAATGCCTTTCAGCAGGCTATGGACAAAATATGTGGTCGTCACCATCGAACCAATGATACCATCTGGCATCTCTGGCATCCATTATCAGTAAATGCCAGTCTCGTTCAAGCCAATCGCCGGCTGTATCATGCATACTATGAACCGGCTTCCAAAACAGAAATGCGAAATAGCCCGTTATCCAATGTTCAAAAAAACATCCGCTACAGTCGTGCATTCAGGATTAATGGGTGAAATAGATAGAACTGACCCTGAAAGTGCTGCTTGAGAAGTGCATAAGCCACCTGGCGGAGCAAGCCATAAGACTGAAGACCAGATTTGCTCTAAAAGGTGCGGGCAGCTTGATTGAGCAGTGCTTGATTTATGAAGCACTATTGACGTCTAAGGCAAGATACCCGCCTATACTCATTCCAAAAAGCCCCGTAATTTCTGGATAGCAGTTTTTTCAATGCGTGATACCTGAACCTGGGAAACCCCCAGGTCATCAGCAATACTTGATTGGGTTTCATCTTTAAAAAACCTCCTCAATATAACCTGCTGTTCACGGCTGTCCAATTTTGCCAGGGCCTCTTTTAAAGCCAATTTTTCCAATAATATGACAGTGCTTTCATCATTGCTCAGTTTATCGATAAGAGACAACTGTTCCTTTTCCTCTCCGGGCATGGCATCATGAATATAAGCCGGAGCCTGGCAGGCCTCCATGGCCAGGACAATATCTTCCTTGCTTATCTCCAGGAGACTGGCGATTTCATTAACTGCCGGCTCTCGCCCCAGATCTCCACGCAGCTTATCCTGGGCCCAGCGAATTCTGGCATGGTTTTCTTTTACTCCCCGCTGGACTTTTATAATTCCATCGTCACGTAAAAATTTCTTGATTTCTCCTATTATCATGGGAACCGCATAGGTAGAAAAACGCACATTAAAACTGAAGTCAAACTTATCAATAGCTTTTAACAAACCTATTGAGCCTACCTGAAAGAGATCATCATATTCATAGCCGGTGTTTTTAAAACGTTCCAGAACCATATAGATCAATCCTAAATTGGCTTCATATACCTGAGATCTGGCCTGCATATCACCCTGCCTTACTTTATATAAGAGAGCCTGGGTTTCCTGGTAAGAGCTTTCAGAGGACACGGTTATCCCTCCTTTAAGCATGGGCTTTTTCAGCTCTGGCAAGGAAATTCCGTATAAGCCTGACACTGGTTCCCTCACCAGGTTGGCTTATTATCTCCAATTCATCCATAAATGACTTCATAAACGTAAAACCCAGTCCCATCCTCCCTGGATCAGTTGAATAAGCAGGTTTTAATGCCTGCTTAATATCTTCAATTCCTTTTCCATAATCCTTAACAATGATTTCCAATATTCCCATCTCCATAATAGAAACCATTATCTCTATTCTCTGGGTGTCCTCTTTATCGTAAGCATGAATTATGCTGTTGGAGACAGCTTCTGAAACCACGAGTTTTATTTCTTCGATATCATCCAGTGTACAGTCCATTTGTGATGCGAAAGCCCCCACACAGGATCTGGCAAAAGAAATATTCTCAGCCAGACTCAGGAATTCAAAACGGACATAGTTTTTTACATTCATTGCAATGCCAGCCTACGGCTGGTCTTCACCTCCCTCTATCTAAACTCATCCATAATGTCATCACACTCATTCGAGTATATATTCACCAGTTTATCAATTCCGGAAAAAACCAGAACCTTTTTGACATGCGGCTGGGTTCCAAGCATAGCTATACCTCCGCCAACGGCATTAATCTTTTTGTAGATGCCTATAATTGCCCCCAGACCAGAACTATCGATAAATGTTACTTTTTCCATATCTATTATGAGGTTTGCAATAGGCTTGTTTAAAAGGCGTTGGTCGATATCTTTTTTCAGCTTCTCTGCCATGAGCATGTCCATTTCTCCGTCAAGCTTTACTACTACTGTATTTCGGAGCTGTTTAACTTCCATATCCATTTCTTTATCCCCTCCTTGAGTAATTCTTCTTAAATAAGATTCTACAAGAAGGGGATAATACCTTCCACTAAATTCCATTTATAAAAGGTAGGTTTCGACAAAAATCTTCATTATTTCTCTTGGCAGCCCTGCCCGGGCTATGTCCTGGGAAGCAAGCAGGTTTACTTTTTTCTCTAGAGTTCCATCCTTGAATATAAGAATCTCTCCCAGTTTTTGTCCCTGACTTACCGGTGCATCTACATAAGAGAGGAACTCCATCTGGCTCTTAATAGTATTTTCTTCTCCCTTGACAGTAATGGAACCGGCATCTTCCTCGGCAATCACTTCAACACTGTCTATAATACCTTTGCCTACTTTAACCATACCACAGGCACTGCCCCGGGTAAAAAAACTTTTGTAGGCATACCTGGCAAAGCCATAGTTAAACAACTGCATGGAATCTCTGAAATTACCCTGCTTCTCTGGCGACCCCATAACAACCGAAATAAGCCTGAGCCCATCCCTTTTTGCTGTTGCTGTAAGACAGTATTTAGCTTCATTGGTCCAGCCAGTCTTGAATCCGTCTGCGCCTTGGTACCACCAGAGGAGTTTATTGGTATTGAATAGTTTAAAATCTCCCTGTCTCAGGTTGTATTCCTTTATTGAACAATACTCCAGTATCCTGGGATAATTCAAGGCATTACGAGCAATAATCGCCATATCATAAGAACTGCTATAATGATCATCAGCCGTAAGTCCGTATGAATTTACGAAATGAGTATTCTTTAATCCCATCTTTCTGGCTCTCTCATTCATCTTTTCTACAAAATTTTTATGAGTACCCTCCAAATGCTCAGCTACAGCTACACATGCATCATTGGCTGAACCTACAGCTATTGCTATGAGCATATCTTCATATGTCATCTCTTCACCTGGTTCCAGATATATCTGTGAACCTCCCATCTTCCATGCATTTTCACTGGAAACAACCTTGTCTTTCAAGGCAACCTTGCCTTCTTCCATTGCTTCTACTGCGAGTATAAGAGTCATAAGCTTTGTCATACTGGCAGGAGGGAGCTTTTTGTGTTCATTCTTTCCCATAAGTACTTTCCCGGAGTCTGCGTCCATCAGTACATAAGCTTCTCCCTTGACTTCCACATCATCCGCCATAAGTACCGGCGGAGCAATCATCATCATGAAAAAGGTCATTAAAATAATACATGATACTTTTCTCTTGAAATTCAAAGTCATTCACCTCCCCCAAAATATTCATTTATAAGATTATATTTTCTTATCCTGGCTATTATGACAAAAGAGAAGACTGTCTTCCTGCTTGCTTAAGAGAAAGTACAGGGGGGGGCATGACAAGGGCATGACAAGGGGGCGGTTCTTTTGTCATGCCCCCTTGTCATGCCCCTGTCATGTTCATTATTGCTGCTAAAACGGCATTAGTTCCGAATTTAATACGGTATTCCCAACAAGATTTTGTCTCCCATTACGGCCAGCAACCCATACGCGTACACTTCTACTGAAAGCACTGGCCTGTACTTCCCAGCGCTCAACTCCTTCCAGGGGTATGTCAACAGTCGTTGTAGAATAGGGAGCCATAGAAAAACTCTCAGAAACCAACCTTCTTTTAGGTGTAAAGGAAAGGTTATAAAGCCTTACATCCACTGAACGCGTATAAGAAGTATTATTCAAAACCTCTACCCGGACATTGTCCAGACCTTCGCTGCTGCTAACAGGACCAGTAGTCCAACTATATCTCGTGGCCATTAAACACCATCCTTCCTTTTTCAAAAATAAAAGGAATGTTTCCCTGCTTCACAATATGTGATAAAGGTAAAAGATGTGCAGAATGATAAGCCAGAATATTCCTGGAAAACTATTTCAGCGTAATTTTCTGTTTTTGGAGTTCCTCTACCTTAGTACTGCCGTCCTCTCGTATGGCTTGATTATTTTATGGTGTCAATAATCAAGGGGGACTCTGCTACAGGTTCACTGCAAAAATGATACGCACTTATAAGTCTTTTCTGAACCATATCCAGTCTATTGTGATCATTTGCATGTATTACAGCCAGGATATCGCCACGGTGTACAAAGTCTCCACGCTTTTTACGCAATTCTATCCCTACAGCATAGTCTATCTTATCTCCTATACGTTCCCTTCCAGCACCCAGAAGCATAGCGGCCCTGCCCACTTCAAGGGCGTCAAGGCTAGCTATATAATCTGCTCTTTCGGATTTCAACTCTTCCTTGAGGGCAGCCTGCGGCAGTCCATAATTTTCTGAACCATAATCGAGTTTGCCCCCCTGAGCTTCTATTATCTCAGCAAATTTCCCCAAACCTTTACCTGAAGCAATTATTTCGCGTATTTTTTCCTCAGCATCTGCCAGTTGCGAAAATTTTTTTCCCAGCACCAGCATATGTGCTGCCAGAATTACCGATAATTCCTGCAGGTCTTCAGGGCCCTTTCCTTTTAGAGTATCTATGGCCTCCCGAACTTCCAGGGCATTACCTGCGGTAAGTCCAAGAACCTGTGTCATATCAGTCAGCAAAGCAACCACATTGCGTCCGGCACCTTTGCCAATCTCCACCATTGCCCGGGCCAGCCTTCTGGCTTCCCCGGCTTCTTTCATAAAAGCCCCGCTGCCCACCTTGACATCCAGTACAATACCCTGGGCTCCGGAAGCAATCTTTTTACTCATTATGCTGGAGGCTATCAGAGGTATGCTCTCCACAGTAGCAGTTACATCGCGTATGGCATAAAGCCTTTTGTCTGCCGGTACCAGCTTGCCGCTTTGCGATACTATGGCGACATTAATCTTCTGGACCTGTTCAATAAAATCCTGGTAATCCTTCTCTACTATAAAACCGGGAATGGATTCAAATTTATCGATGGTTCCCCCCGTATGCCCCAGACCCCGTCCGGACATTTTGGCAACCGGAACCCCGGCAGCCGCTACCAGCGGCAGAACTACCATAGTGGTTTTATCCCCCACCCCACCGCTGCTGTGTTTGTCTACCTTGGTACCTGCAATAGGAGACAGATCCATGACTTCACCCGAATAAGCCATAGCCAGGGCCAGCTCTCTTGTCTCTCTTTCATTCATCCCCTGGAAATAAACAGCCATGGCCCATGCTGATATCTGATAATCAGGTATGCTGCCATCGCTTATACCGTTAACCATAAACTCAATCTCTGCCCGGCTCATTTCATGCCCATCTCTCTTTTTGACTATAATATCCTGCACATTCATCATCATTAACCCCCTTGCCCAAAGGGCACTTAAACATTAACCACGGATGCACACAGATTAACACGGATTATTATTCTTTTGTTTTTAAGAGCATATACCTGTCTTAATTCCCTGCTTCCTGACTAAACTATCAGTATTGAGTTAAGAGAAATATCAGCTCAATAACTTCATTTCAATAATCTGTGTTGATCCGTGTATATCTGTGGTTAATTACATGCTATTGTTTTATTGACCCCTTATCAATGGATAAAAGCTTTTTCCTGCCAGGCCGCTGACTCGTACTCCCAGATAATCAGCGATGCTTTGGCCCAGGTCCGCGAAACAATCCCGTGTTCCCAGGTCAACCCCGGCTTTAATTTCCGGGCCATAAACCAGCAAAGGCACATATTCCCTGGAATGATCCGTACTGGGTGTAGTAGGATCACAGCCATGGTCGGCACTGATAAATAAAATATCTTCAGGAAGCATAGCTTCCATAATATCCGCCAGGCTCTTATCAAATTCCTCCAGTGCCCGGGCATAGGCTTCAAAATCATTCCTGTGTCCATATAACTGGTCAAAATCAAGCAGGTTGGCAAATATTAAGCCGGCAAGTTCACTCTTCATTGTTTTAATAATGGTCTCTATACCCTCCCGGTTGTTCCTGGTAGGCAGATTTTCACTTAGACCTTTGCCGGCAAAAAGGTCATTTATCTTGCCTACCCCCACTACCTTCTGCCCGGACTCGATAATATAGTCCAGAACATTCTTTTCCGGTTCCAGGGAAAAATCATGACGGTTGGCGGTTCGGATATAGTTTCCGGCTTCACCTAAAAAGGGACGGGCAATAACCCTTCCCACTCCATGTTTTCCTTTAAGAAGCTTACGGGCTGCCTTACATATGTCATATAATTCCTCCAGGGGAATTACTTCTTCATGGGCAGCTATCTGAAAAACACTGTCCGCAGAAGTATATACTATAGGATATCCAGTTCTGACATGTTCATCTCCCAGTTCATTGATAATAACTGTACCGGATGCCACCAGATTCCCCATGGTTTTTCTGCCGATTAATCTTTCAAATTTTTCTATTAACTCAGACGGAAATCCCTGCGGGTATGTAGGAAAGGGTTGATTCAAAACCAATCCCATCATCTCCCAGTGTCCGGTAGTACTGTCTTTCCCCGCTGAGCTTTCCTTCATCTTACCGAAAACCCCTTTAGCCTTTTCGACCGGATTAACCCCCATTATTTCTTCTATGTTTCCCAGTCCCAGAGTTTCCATCTCCGGGAGAGCCAGACCGCCCACCGCCGCAGCAGTATTTTTCAGGGTATTGCTGCCCTCATCACCATATAGACAGCTGTCCTCCATTTCTCCAATTCCCACACTATCAAGTACTATAAGTATTGCTCTTTTTGTCATATTCAATCATCTCCATATTTTTTTGCAGTAATCATCAATTTTCCTGCTTATTTGAGATTTTTGTATAATTCAAAAATCCAAGTTGTCACTCTGAGCATTAGCGAAACAGCCTTAATCGTGAGCGAAGCAAACATGAATAGTGCCATCTCAAGCTCCTTCGGCTTTGCCTCAGGATGCCGGCATTAAAACAGTTTCCTGATGATACAGAAAGACTAATTATATAAAATCCTCATTTATCATTTCGTAATCGTTTAAGTATTTTTTATGCTAAGCCCGGGGATGAAATTGCTGGTATACTTCTCTCAGTCTGGTACTGGTCAAATGCGTATATATCTGTGTAGTGGATATATCAACATGTCCCAGCATTTCTTGAACAGCGCGCAGATCAGCACCATTTTCCAGCAGATGAGTGGCAAATGAATGCCTCAGGGTATGGGGACTTACTTCCTTTTGTATTTCAGCCTTTTGCACATAGCCGGAAAGAATCTTAAAAAAACCCTGTCTGCTCATCGGCCGGCCGTGGGAATTCAGGAAAAGAGTCCTTTCCAGATGGCTTTTTACCAGGCTATTCCTGGCTCTAAACAGGTATCTCTGTATCCATTCAACAGAAGTCTGGTTAACTGGTATTATCCTTTCCTTTCTACCCTTTCCCATGCATCGAAGAAATCCTGCTGTCGTATTAATATCCTCTATTTGCAGGGAAAGCAATTCTGATACCCTGATCCCGGTGCCATACATTAATTCCAGCATAGCCCGGTCCCTGAGCCCTAATGGAAGCAAAACACTGGGCTGTTCCATAAGTTTATCGACTTCCTCGACAGATAAAAAGCGGGGAAGCTTACGCTTTACTTTTGGGGTTTCCAGATCACTGCACGGGTTGCTTTTAGTATATCCCTCCAGAATCAAAAATTTGTAAAAACTCTTTATACTGGACAGACTACGGGCTGCACTGGAGTTAGCTGTCCCTTCATCCAATTGCCAGCTCAAAAATGCCATAATATTATGTTTGCTTATCTTTTCCGGGTCCAAAGGCATAGTATTCTTCTTCAAAAACTGGTACAGCTTGCTGAGGTCTCTTTTATAAGCTGCCCGGGTATTGGGGGATAAGCCCTTTTCATAATTCAAGTAATCCATAAAGGATGAAATTAGTGTTTCCATAAGCTTTTCTCCTGCTCTTTTTTCTATTAGCTTAGACAAATGTTTGATCTTTTCCTTCTATAATACCCCAACTAAAACAAAAGCAAAAAATCCATCAAGTAAATTAGCGAAATTATCCGATCACGAAAAAAAAGTGAGGATTGTTCCCCACTTTAAACTTGTTGTCTTTTGTTACTCTTCATAATAAAAGTCCTGGAGTTTGATAACAAATTGGTCCACCATTTGCTCGAATTTCGTACCGTCTGTATCTTTTTCTACCCGCATTGGGTTGCCACTGGGATGTTCTTCTTGAAACCAGCTGCTTAAAGCCGGTGCCTGTTGGCAGAAAAGTCCTGATAGAACGGGCGCAGCTACCGCAAATACGAGAATCAAGAGTAATACCATAAAAAACTTCAGGACTTTTTTCTTCCAGTTGTTGACAACCACTATCATTTTAAACACCTCCATTTTTCATTTATAGAATCAAACTTAAGAAGAAGGGAGACAAATAGGCCTCAATAAAGGCCCCGGCCAAAAAAATCAACATAAAAATTAACATCCAAATACTGTATCCTATCAAAGCCCCTCCCAGGGAAAAAAGCTCTGATTTCTTGCCTTTTACTATGAATACTGAAAAATTTATGGCAATAACTGCCCATATTATCAAAAAGGGTATGTAAACTATATTTTGCGGTAAAATAGACATGGCAGTAATCATAATACCAGCACCGGCCTTTTCCTGGAATAGAAATCCAATGGTAAATCCCAGGGCAAAACCCCGCAGGAAAACTACCGCCAGGATAAGTGGTAATCCTATTACTGTCAGTCCCAGAAACCAAATGGCAAAAACACTTCTGGCCTGATACAAAAAGGCACTCAAGAAAATATGTTTCCCATCAAGGGTCCCTTCTAATCCACCTCTTAAATAATCATTAATCAAACCCAAGAGGTGATCCTTTACACCCCCTTCCAGGTTTATTACCCAATAATTGCCCAGTATCATTCCTATTAAAAAAATTATAAATATTGATAAATATTGCCAGCGGTTGTCACTTACGTGCTTTTTGATACTGTTTCCTATCTTCATATCTTGTCTCCTCATAAAAGATGAATCTCTTTACTGGCATAAATAAAACTCTATAAAGAATAATATTTTCCTCTCAGCCAATTTATGCAAAAAAGAAAAGACCTGAAATATTCAGGTCTTTTCAGCGTATTTTATAAGCTACAAAATATACCGGGTTCAATTATATCCTTCCATATCAGAAAAATACGGAAGCAGCATTTTCCAGGCAAGCCATATTCTATAGATCTTTATTCAGTAATAAATTGGAAATAAACTGGGCAGCCAGTATATCTTCCATTGAGTTGCGGCTGGCAGCAACTACAGCTATCCCGCTGTGGCTTTCTTTCAATGTCTCCCGGGCACGATGAACAGCAGTCAGCGCTGGTTGCAGACCCTTTTGTCCTAAAGTTCTGGCTACAGTACCTGTTATCACATCATGGCTTTCAGAAAATGCGGCATCATAGGCAACACCACCGGTATCGGTTACAGCCAGAACTACGCGATTTTTCATATCTGCCATTTTGGGGATTTCTGCTCCAATATTGGGCAAAATTGCTTCAATCAAACCATGTTCTGCTTCGATAGTCCTGATTACTTTCCGGCAACGGGCAATGCGTTCTTCCTCAGTGCCTGCTCGCGGTTCAGCAAGCAGAACTATTCCACTTCCGCTTTCCTTTGCTAAAAAAACAGCCTCTCTGGCAATCTGCTCAGGGTTCAGCCGAACAGGTGCCCTGCTTACATCCGGGCTGGCTCCCAGAACCGCAAAAGCTCCTGCATCAAGAGCACTTTCCAGGGCAGTAGACATATCTATTACATCAACAATCATAACCAGCATCCCTTCATGGGCCGCCTGCCAGGCACCACTGGCATCACTGGTCACTATTATTTTTTTATTCCGATTCATAATATCCCATCCCTCAATTTAATGAAACTCAAGAAGCAAAAGCACAGTAGCCAGAGACTGCGCATTTAATTAACCACGGGTTCGCTTCGCTCACACACGGATAAACACAGATTTTTTTTATAGCTTTAGGTTTGGTGAATACCAGAGTTTCAGCTGATAGTTAACAAATTTCTGTTGTAGGGGCACCCCTACGAAGCATTAAGATTCTTCACTTTGGGGTTGTCAACCCCTTAGGAATAAACGGAAGCTATAGCTTCCGTTATTCTAAAAATCTAGAAAAAAAGCATTTTATTAACCATCAGTTCAGATTGTAGAACTCCGATAAATAAAAACATTAAAGAATAAAATCAGTGTAAATCTGTTAAATCCGTGTGCGAGCATAGTGAGCCCGTGTCAAAAATTCCCCTTAGTACGCAGTTTCTGTCATATGCGTATTACCTTGCCGTAGTGTCCGCCGCCACCGGGACTAATCTTCAGGCGTCCCAAACGCATTTTCTTTATCATAAGAGCAATACTTTCACCGGCAACTCTCTCCACATCATCAATGCTGGCTTTCTCCACCAGCTCGATTTCGTTGTAAAAATGATTCAATAGCTTTTCCATTGTCTTTGGTCCCAGTCCGGGCAGTTCTTTCAAAGGTACCCGGTATTTATAAGGTGGACGTCCGACAGGGTGATGAGCAATATCATAATCCCTGATGGATACTATACGATCATAAACCCCATTAATGATTTTTTTCTGTCCACAGTTATTACAAACAAAAACAGGCGGCTCTTCCATTCTGATAGTATTGCATTCTGGGCAATAACTCCGGTAATACTTCCCCAGCAAGGGGTCCATTCCATAATTGGCCAGCACCCTTCTGCCCTCTTTATTCTCCAGACAAAACCGTAATTCCTGAAAATTTTTGGCTGCCATACGGAAGAGATTGTATTCACGCCCTACATTGGGTGAGGAATGGGCATCAGAGTTAGATAAAAAAGTAAATTTTCTGGTCTCGGCAAGCATCCCTGCCATCTGAGTATCAGCGCTGAGCCCCAGTTCCAATACTTTGATTTGCTCAAGATCCCGTCCCAGTTTGGCCGAGAGACTATCTGTCCACATTCCATATATCCCCTTATGGGGAGTAAAAGCATGAGCAGGACAAAATACACCATCCAGCAAGCAGCACAGGTCTATCAGTTCTTTTATGCCGGCATTGACTCTCTGGGTAGACAGGGACATATTCCTTACCCGGCTTCGGATATATTTTTGATATTTTTTTATACTTTCCATATAAGGAAGATAGATTATTGAATGCATACCTTCCAGGCTTTCCACTTCACAGGCTGCTATTAAAAGGACATCATTTCTGGCAAGGAATCCCCCTTCCGATAGTTCCTGCAATTCCCCAGTGCCCAACATTTCCTCAATTTCTTCACTTACAGGAAGACAGGCTGCATCAACAACACCTACCATATCCAGTCCCTTGCGGGGAGCATCCCGGTAAATGACAGTCTTTAAATCCAGTTTTCGCGAAGCAGTAATCTTTACCGCTCTCCCCCTGGCACTACCAATATGAATATGCAAATCCCCATAAACCTCTCTCAAAATAACATCCCCATTTAGCAATTTTCTGATTGTCGGATAAGACAGAGACTGCGATAGTTTAAGGGACACAGGGGGACGTTTTCATTGTGTCATCAGGATGACACAATGAAAACGTCCCCCTGTGTCTCCCCTGTGTCCCCCTCCTGACACCTTACCCTTTACCCCTCACGACAGAGAATGTTTCACATTCTCTGTCTACTGCTAAACATTTTGGCAAGCGTATTGTATGGCTATGATACTCTTCCCATCCTGAATTTGTCCTGAAAGAACCAAATCATACGCCTCTTTTAATGGAACCTTTTTTACCCGCAGAAACTCGTCAGCATCCAGGTTTGTTTCACCTGAAGTCAAATCTTCGGCTATAAAAATGTGGAGCTGTTCATTGCAAAAACCCGGAGCACTGTAATAACTGAGAACTTTTTCCCATTTACCAGCCCGGAAACCGGTTTCTTCTGCCAGTTCCCTCCGGGCACATTCCAAAGGATCTTCCTCCTCCTCCAGGGTGCCGGCAGGTATTTCCAGCAACTCCTTTTCGACAGCCTTTCGATATTGTTCAACCATCCACACATTATTTTCATCATCCAGGGCTATTATCGCTACTGCTCCAGAGTGTTCCACAATTTCCCGGGTACTCAGGCTGCCGTCAGGCAAGGACACTTCATCAACTCTTACTTTAATAATACGCCCCTGGAATATTTCCTCTGTTTTTACGGTCTTTTCTCTTAACTCCATGCAAAATCCTCCTGCATATTTTTTCCACTATTTGCATAAGCTGCAAAAGAGGTGATGCTTAATGACTATGACGGTTCAAAAAAAGGGGATTACTTTTGTAGGTAAGGTCAGCGACATTATCCATTTGTTTGATGACTATCCCTCCAGTATTACCCTGCTGGATTATATCAGAATTCATCTTCATTAGATAAACAGATATTGTTTATATCAAATGCAGAAATCCTTCCCCCCGACAATATACTTACAAAAAAGGCTTATACTATATATACTCTGTTTGCTTTTTCTCCATTTATCAAACGCACAGTAGTTCTGGCAACAGCACCGAGGGTTAAGAAAAACTCTTTGTCTTCTTCCACTCCACGCCCCATAGTACTGATTGCCAAAGCACTATTTTTTATATTATTGATTATGGATTCGTCGTCTTCAACACAGACAATATGCCTTTCCAATAATTTCTCTGCCTGCATTTGCCCCAGGATATAGTTCATTTTAACTTCCTCCAGCATGGGCAGAGGAACAAAGGCCTGAATCCGGCAAACTCTGGAGAGGACAGTCAATGTATGGTGGCTGAGACCATAGTGGCGGGTTCTCAAATCAGCAAAACTCACCCGGGGGACTGCTATCGGTATCCCGTCAAGAGCATCCACCGCGTTGAGGATCTCACCCTGTTCAATACCTGTAAATCCCCATCTGGTGCCGGTTCCTACAATTCCCGGACCCATACTGACAATTATCACATCGGCATTAAGAACCTTTCGGGCTGCCAGAAGACCTGAATAAACATTCACTGCCTCCAGGTCACCGCCAAAGGCATTACCAACTGTAACCGTTCCGACCAGCATATTTCTCTTTTTCAGCTCTGCCACAGTATTACTGAAAGAAATCGGCAGGGCTGCTCCATCAGTCATAAGATAAGCTATCCTTGCTTTTATACACTGCAGTTCTAAACACAGAGGAGCCAGCATGGAATGGAGGGTCCCTGCCAGAACCGGTATCTTATCCAGACTATCGGCATCCTGCATTTGTTCATGGTAAGGGCTGTCCTGCTCCTCAACACTGAGGACTTTTATTTGCATTGGCGTATAGCGCAGCTTCATAATATGTCCTCCTGCCCTCATGGAGTGTCCTCTTGAATTAAGCTTTGCTATAATAAAATGGTAGCCCCCGCTGCCCAGCTCCAACGATACGGCAGTAGTATTCAGCAGGACTTCATCTCCGGGAGATAGCTCTCCCAGATATTCAGTATAAGATATGCATTTTTCTTCATTATCCTGAATCTGAACCATAAAAGCCTGTATTCCAGGGCGGGAATACAATTCCCTGATAAGGCTCCCCCTCTTAATCTCTATCACTTTAACCTCCTGTTTTAATTAACGGCTGGCTTCCCTGATTATCTGCAGAATAAGTCTGGCATTATTAACCAGATCCTGGACACTTATGTGCTCAGCACTGGTATGTACTGCCTGCATTCCCACTCCCATATTGGCACAGGGAAGCCCATGAGCATTAATTATGCTGGCATCACTGCCTCCTCCGGTTCTGATTAATTCGGACCTAAGCCCAATTTTTTCAGCAGCCTTGACTGCCAGCCGGACTACTTTTTCCTCACTATTCAAACTTACTTCCGGATATAGAAAATTAATCTCAACTTCTGCCCGCCCACCCTCTTTTTTAACTTCGTTTCTGAACAGGCTCTCCAATTGATTGCTGATATCTTCAAGCCGAGTACGGCTCAAACTCCTGGATTCTCCTTTAATACGGCAGTAGTCAGCTACTATGTTTCTGGCAATTCCACCTTCTATAATACCAAAATTACAGGTAGTCTCTGCATCAATCCGCCCACAGGGGATAGCAGCTAAGGCCCTGGCAGCAATTTGAATAGCATTCAGGCCTTCTTCGGGATTAATTCCGGAATGAGCTGCTCTTCCATAAACCGTATATTCGATTTCATTCTGGCAGGGGGATTGAACAACTATGGTGCCCGGAGCTCCCCCGGCATCCATTACATAAGCATATTCAGCCTTTAACTTGCCGAAATCGAATAGCTTTATCCCCTGTAAGCCCTGTTCTTCCCCAACGGAGAAAAGGAATTCCAATGGAGGATGTTGTTCAGAATTCTCCTTTAACATATCATATGCCTCCAGCATGCTGGCAATAGCGGCCTTATCATCAGAACCCAGGATAGTATTCCCTTCACTTCTTATTATATCATCATCACCAAGAACAGCCCTTATCCCTCGTCCTGGTTCGACTGTATCCATATGAGCAGCAAATAAGAGAGTTGGCCCTTCCACCGTGCCGGGTATTCTCAGCAGGAGATTTCCCGAATCTCCCCCCAAAACCTCGCCGGCATTGTCTTCTTCCATTTCCAGACCTCGTTTACTGAATTCTTCCTTCAGAAGATCTCTCATCCTGCTTTCCTGCCCGGAAACTGAATCAGTCTCCACCATTCTCATGAAACTATCTATCAGTCTTTTTTTGTTAACCATATTACAACCTCCTGAACTCGTTTCTTCCCCACTGATCTATTGCTTTCAATACAGCGTTATTTTCAATAGTTCGGCTTAATGAGAATCTCTCGGTATATATATGAACAGCTATTAAAAATATAAGAATTCCTATTCGGGGCAGCAAGGATAAACTCATAATACAAAGAAAACCCAGGGCTAACCCCAGCACATTTGAACCTGCATCACCCATCATGGTTTTAGCCTGCAGGTCTTCAGGCAAATAAGCCAGTACAATTCCCAGCAATGGAGCTATTAAAAGCGGATCTACTGCAAAAACAGCCAGGGCCACAACAATCAGCAGACAGAAGAAAAACCCTTTTATTGCTCTGCCCGGCCTTAAGTCCAAAAGATTAAGCATATTTGCAGCAAGGGCTATAATGAGAGTATTGAGTATGATATTGAGCCATCCATCAGAAACAAAAAAGGCCAGAAAAAAAGCAATGAAGCCGCCCCCAACCGCCTTCAAACCTCCGGTTGTAAGTTTTCCCCGGAAAAGGGCAGAAAAATGGCCCCTAAATCCCAGAGTATCACGTCGTCCAAGGCTATCATCAATAAAACCCAGGAAAGAAATAAATACAATTCCCAGTAAAAAAAGACTATAGCTGGAATCGTAACAGGAAAACAATTCATAAATTAAAAAGACCGGCATAATAGCCACGGGAAAAGTAATTCCAGTACTCAAGGGGATAGTATCCCCCTGGTAGTTCTTCCCGACCATGCCGGTTTCCCGCAGCATATTCAAAACAAAATACAAAACAATCCTTTCAAGGATTAAGCCTGCAAGTATAGCCAGACCAGCTATAAGCGGAATATTCAAATACCCTTCCTCCTCATTTCCTGCAGCACTTTAAGGAGATCAACAAATTGTTTACCCCGATGCCAGAATCCTTTTAAATCGCGTCCGCTTTCATTGTGTCTCATTGCAGTTGGAATTTCCATTACTCTTAAACCCATAAGCATTGCATCAACAGTCATCCCCAATTCCACCCCATACCCTTCGTTGAAAGGCATTACCGCTTTTAGTGCCT
>JAHDSE010000147.1 GCA_018432955.1 Syntrophomonadaceae bacterium | reverse complement strand
GACGCATTCTCTGGCTACTGCGAATCCAAGTAATAATCTCATACCCTTCTCAGGTATCAACTTTCTTCTACATATGCAGGCAATAGACTCCGGCTGACACCAGAATCAGGCCGATTATCTTGTCTGGAGTTACTGTCTCACTGAAAAGAAAAACCGACAGAATAAATACTATTATGTAAGATAAACTGACAGTGGGATAAGCTTTACTCAATTCCATCGTGGAAATCACTTTTATCCATAATATCATGCTGGATACAAAAAACATTATTCCAGTAACAATCCATATATTAGTGAAAATTTGGAATAAGGTATTAAGTATTTCGGGCCAGCCCAAGATCACCTGTCCCAGACGATTAACCCCACATTTCAATAGAATCTGACCACAGGCCCCCATCAAAACAGAAGAGAAGAGAAAAACCAGCTCCATTCTCATGATTTCAACCACTTTTTCACAGACAAAACACTCCCTTTCATAACCTTCATATATTCTCCCATTATATCTGTAAGCTGGGTAACCGGGTTTTCGACCTTCCAGCTCTTTTCTTCAGTCAGCACCATAATAATGCCAGCCAGGCGGAACCAGTATGAAAGATACCTGTACAGTGGCATAAAGAATACTATCCACCAGATTTTTTTCAAGCCTTTTTTGTAATACTCGCTGGCCCCTTTGTAGGCAATAGCATAAGTGCAGGTTTCTAAAACAAGATAACAGATAAACATCCCTATCAATGCCACCAGTAAAGTCGGCAAGGGATATCCCAGGAAATATAAAAAGGGTAAAAGAAAGGTCCAGGCAAGCCTCAAAAATGACAGGGTATGGTCGGAAAGAAGTATACGCCCCACAAAATCTCCCAGGGCTTCACAAATACCAGGGAACTTATCATAATAAACACCGGTGACTTCTATCTCTCCCCTCTGCCAGCGCACCCGCTGCGAGTACAGTCTGCTCATCGATTCTATAGGCTCTACATATGCTATGGCATCGGCTATAAAACCAATACGTCCGCCGCTGTCCTGAATAGCCTTACGTATATTGAAGGTCAAATCGGTATCTTCAGAAACCGTCCTGGTCTGGTAAAGAAAGGACTGCAGAATAATATCCCGTCGAAAAACAGAAAAAGCACCAGACAAGGTAAAAATGGAATTTTTCAGGTCCTGGTATCTTCTTCCTATATCGAAAGCCACGATATACTCTATAATTTCACAATAATTGATTATATCCAGAACAGTGGACCCTTCTCCTATTTTTTTATCAACCCTGACTGAACCGGTAGCTGCGGCCAGGCTGCTGTCCTTTTCGAAGGTTTTTACTACATTCATAACCGCCTCCCGGTCTAACCAGACATCGGCATCCACGTTCATCATATAACTGCCATGACCGGAGTACATCCCGGCGTTAAGAGCAATGGACTTGCCAGCTCTCTCCACCGCGGTCCAGGAAACAGCCATAGTAGTGTATTCTTCCTGAAAACGTTGGAAAACTGCAAAGCTATTATCTTCACTGCCATTGTTAACACAGATCAACTGCATACAATCCCGGGGATAAGTCTGCCGGGCAATAGATCTTAAACAGGCATAGAGCGTATCTTCTGAGTTATGTACCGGAACCACAATAGTAACATAGGGAAAATAATTTAATTCTTCGGTCTTTTCTTCTTTTCTTTTTTTGTTGCTGAGAAAACTGATAAAATAGACCATTGCTGTGGAGACGTCAACCAGCAAGGGTACCAGGAGCCATATACCCCAGAATAACCCGAATCTAATGGCCTGCTCCCAGAACACTTCAATCATTTTGTACATTCTCCTTGATCTTCTTTAATGTAGCTTTGGTTATGAGTTTCCAGTATAATGCAATTACCAGTGTGAAGAAGAGCAAGCGGCCTATAAGGGTATGAGCAATAAAACTCATGTCTCTCCCCCCTTTGTGAATCAGACAGATTACCACCATAAGCCGGAGAAGGTTTATTGCATAAACACCGCTAACCCCCAGAAGAGCTGCTCCGATTCTTTTTCTCCATCGGTAAACCGGGTAAAATATTATTAAGCCAAAAACAATACACATTTCGAGAAATCCTGAATTTTCAATATCAATAGCTATTGTAGTCCAGCTATTGTCAACCTTTATCAGGACCAACAGCGTTCCCGGAGCCTTGTCAAAAATATAGGTCATAATATCCAGATAAGCCAGGAGATGATGTAATATTAAACTCGTATAGTGTTCCAGGCGATATTCCACCAGTGAGCCATGAAAAAGCAGTATCATCAGGCAACACAGTCCAACAGAACCCCAAACATAGTAAAAAAACCAGATTCGATTATGATGGAAGAAAACGGTTAGCAAGAGCCAGATTAAACAGGCCAGGCCTATACTTAAGCGGCTCTGAAAATAAACCGGAAAAGGTGACCATTGTATGTCACCCTGATCCGGTAAACGGCCCAACTGGGTTCCGCTGATATCTGTAATATAGAACCTGATTGTTTGAGCGGGATATACCCGCAGCTCATCCATCGGCAGGGAAAATTCAAAACGACTGCCGCCCGCACTGCTTATCTCACCCCATTGTCCGCTGTAGGTGCCTTTAAGCCTCCCATCAACCGTATATATTCGTGCATTAACCTGGCCATTGTTGGGATAATAAGAAAGATCAACATATTTATCAACAAGGTCTTCATAACTGCCATTAGCATTAATATCGAAAAACATACGCGCATCCAGACGATTCTTTCCTGAAAAGGCGGCAAAACGTTCAATCATGAAGTAGAGGCTGGATTCATTTTCATTGGTAGCCCAGGAAATTTTTTTGAAATCATTATGAGAACGGCCATCGCCTTCAACATCACTCAAAAAGGTCCGCCCCTGCCAGTCTTCAAAACTGCCATCCAGTTCACAATCGGGAACAAAAATCGAACCAGGTGGAAACAGCCACACAATAAGAAATATCAAAAGCACTGTTGTCAGCCCATAAATCCACCTTTTCACAGCTGGTCACCCTTTTTTCTGAAATAGACAAAACCTACTGCCAGAAGAATGGCAGACAGCAGTGATAAACCCATTCCCCACTTGTAAACCGGGGTCTTCTCCAGATGAATATTGATATCATGTTTTCCGGCAGGCAATTCCAGTTTTAGAAGGTTTTCATAATTATCTGCCTGGATTTCCTGGTTATCCAACTCAACCCTCATACCATCGAGAGCGGCAACAGGTACAACTGCAGTTTCTGCCCGTTCCAGGCTGTAGGTCATTCTATATCCATTTTCGCTGGCTTCATAGTGCTGCAAAGGGATTAATGTATCAGTCTCATAGCTGCTGTCCAGTTCAAATAACTCCTGCAGTAAGTCCAGGCTTTCCGGATCAGCAGTTAAAAAAGTATGATAGGTAATATTGTTACCCAGAAACCACACCTTGTGGTTGTTAACCATTTTATATCCCAGTATGGGTGCCTGGTTTCCATAGTAGGAAAACTCCAGTTCCACTCCATCCAGTTCCATAGGTACATAGGCATGCCAGTCTTTTTCTCCCAGGCTGACAGGAGATAATACCAATCTTCTGTCTTTACCCCAGACTTCAATCTCATCCCGTATGCTTATCGGTTCCCCATATACACCCAGAAATTCCGGTTGTTTGGCCAGGATATTCTCAGGCATACCGGCGAGTTCCACGAAAACTCTCCCCCCAAAATCCAGGTATTCTTTGATAATTTCCTCAGCTTTGCTCTTGGACTGCCAACTGGCACCGCTCAATATAAGCATCGGGTATTCCTTGAGTTTATCAACATCATACTGATCAATATCGGGAGATATACCCATTTCCACAGCGGGGAATTGCACAGCAACTGTCCCCACATACTTACCTATTGCCAGACATTGCGGTTCTTTTCTGACCAGATAAGGATTGTCTATACTATGCCATACGCTCATATTGGATATTCTTTCCACCTGAGTATAGCCGGCCATCAGAGCTGCATGCTGAAAGGACTTAAGGTCAGTAACTACATCCTCCTTGACCACCAGTTCAGTAGCTCCCAGGTCAACACAGGAGCGGAATAGAAAAGGGTAATACTGGTTTTCCAGGCCGGTATTGAGCAGCATAATATTCCTGGAAGTCGTAGCTCCCTGCCAGGCCCATCCGAAAACCTGTTCCAGAGCTGCCGCCTGGGAAAACGTATATGAGGGAGCCGACCCCAGCTGACTCAAGTCTACAGTAGCCACACGCCAGCCAGGGTCTTTTCTAATAAATTCAGCAGTTTGTATTATTTCATAAGGTCGGGAACCGGTACGTGCCAAAAAGCGGAAGGACACCAAACAATCCGCTATTTGCATCACGAACAAAACCATTATAATAGCGGTTATCATATACGGAGACTGCAACCATTTTTGCCTGTGCCCGGAAAGGTTAAATGTAAACGAAGCTGCCAGAATCATCAAAGCAGCTACACTGCTGAAGCGCAACGGCCATAATAAATGACTCAGAGGCAAGACAATATAAAAGCCTCTAATGAATGGAAAAGTAATTACTATAAGGATCAGACCCAGAAGGCTGGCACTTTTAGCCCAGGCTGGCTTGGATTTCCAGGTGATTATATTCAGAATCAGTCCTGTTACCAGTACAATCCCCCAGTAAAAGGTTCCTGTGTAAGTAAAACGCCGTAAAGGATTCAGGGATGCTTCTGCAGGCATCCATCCCAGAAGATAATCCATATCTATCATGGCTTCCTTAACTGCTTGAGCATCGATCCCGGTTATCCCTCCGCTTAAACTGGGCAAAAGCCACCAGCATGAACTCAATATACCTAAAAATAAAGCCATAAGCGCCTGAAGAAGATTGGGCAGTTGACATCCCCGGAAAAACCAGAGAAAAAAGCCAAATAAGGCCAGACAAATGCAATAAATCGCGCCCATCATAGCATGACAGAGTATTACCAGATGTATCACCAGGGCTGTGGCAATTATGCCTTTATATGATTTTCTGTTCTGTATGGTATGAAGAAAGAGAAAAAACAACAAAGGCAAAAGAGCCGTAGCCAGCACCCGGGGCAGATTGCCCTCGGAAAAGGCTACCCGTACATTATCCTGCCAGATCAACCATATCAGCCCGCACATCACCGCCGGCCAAAGTCCCATCCTGCGAGACAGCAAGAGCCAGGATAATGCCCCCAGAAGAGCACAGAGGAATATGTACAAATTCCCTGCAGTAAATATATTACCGCTTACAGCCATCAAGAAAGCCAGGGCATAATATGGTAATGGAGCCCAGTAGCGGAAAGGCTGGCTGCCATTGTACCAATATTCTGTAAACTGGGGGTAATAATTCCCTTGAATTATCTCATGATAAAGACTCTCCGCCTTGAACAGGTGTCCCCAGCTATCTTCACCCCAGGGATAGTGCTGTTCCATAGGAGCCCACAGAATATTATTATATAGGATAATAGCTGCAACAGTTATTAACAGGGCAGCAAAGAAATACTGGCGAATGGAGTAGGATGGACGAAGGGATATTTCAGCGGCTTCCAGAAAAATACGCGAAGAAATCTCGGGAGGTTCTTCCTCTTCCTCGATTTCCAGATTAATGTCAGTTGCCACAGCCGCCTCTTCATAAGTCTCCGGAAATTCTTCATCACTTAAGATTATATCGTCCATGGAACTATTACGGTTGTTAACCTCAATCCCCCTGGTAGGCGTTTCCCATAGATTCAGGCGTGCAAGTCCCAATCCCATTTCAGACAGGGCGTCCTGAATCAGGTTAAAAAAGTACATGGATATGTTTTCTGTTGTAGGTTGAATTTTGTTGAAAGGATAAACATGGTTCAAAACAGTATTTTCATAGATGGAAAGAGCTGACGAAACTGCCTTGAAGACCTTGTTGAATTCTATGGTCTCGCCGATCTCCTGTGGTACCGAAACCTCAATCTCCACCTGCCAGGAATGGGCATGTACCGGACCGGGGTTCTTGCCAAAGGTCACATAATGACGGGCATTAACGAAAGTAACCACTTTCATGTTGTATATGGATTCACTGTCTGCTGAACTGCTGGGCTTAAAGGCAAGAGGCGTTTCAGTTTCCTGAGCATTCCTGCCATCGGAAAAGGCTTTGGCGATTTCTTCCAAATCAATGCCATTTTCTTCGAGCAGAGCCGAGGTTTTTTGCTCATCAAGCAAACCCTCAGCCAGCTTTTCCAGCAGGTCTTTTTCAGCAGCAGGATTCTCTTCTTCGATAATTTCATAAGAGCACAGTTCTTTATCTAGAGCTGCCATTTCCTTTTCTATCGCAAGCAGCTCAGCTTTTTGGAGTGCAGCAGCAAGCTCTGCCTCTGCCAGAATCTTTTCAGCCTTTTGCCGGGCTTTTGCTTCCATTTCATCGGCAATTTTCACTGTTTCAATAAGTGAACACCGAACAGTGCTGGATCTTCCCTCCAAAACAGTGAGCTGTTCTCTGAGCCTGGCTATTTCTGCATGTTTGGTCTCTCTTGCTTGCTGAAGTTGCCCAAGTTGCCTCTTCAACCCCTCCAGCCGCTCAGCACTTGTTTTGGCTTCAGCAAAACGGCCTTCTCCTCCGCCAATAATTGTTACCGTCTCCTCTTATGAAGAAATATCCTGTTTTTTACTTTTTTCTTTATCGTTGGTAATCAATGTAGGTGCAAAATGAGATTCATCACCCGGATCTCTCATAGTCTCAATTGATAAGCGGTATTTATCCAGGGTATCTCTAAAATCTTCTTTAAAACGCCGGACTTTCAGGCGTAATAACTCCAGTTCTTCCTGCTTTTTCTCCAGCGTGTGTTCGGTACTTTCCAGCATTCTGCGTGCCTTTTCCCGGGCTTCCTCTTCAATCCTCCGGGCGTTTTCCTGGGCAGTCACCAAAACCCCTGCTATTTCCCTCTCTTTTTCGATATATTCATCAACTTTGGCCTTTAACTCTGATACTCTTTTTTCGTACTCATTCAAATCTTCACGGGCTGTTTCTATTTCCTTTTCCAGCCCGGCAAGCTGTTCCTTATATTCTGTATCCATACGCTGGATTTCCTCTTTAACCTCAGCCGGCTTAAAACCAAATAGAGTTTTGCCAAAATTCATATTCATCAAGCCTCTCCCCCTTTATTGCTTTCCAGCGCCAATTATATACTGATTATAAAGCTTAAGATAGCTTATTACAAAAAGTAATTTTTCTGAGCAAATTAAATCTTGTTTTTCTGATATATAGCAGCATTCAAATGAAAAATAAGACCTCATGGGCCTTATGTCGCAAAAATAAACGAGACCTTCGGTGATTTTATATTAGCATGAATAGTCTTATATTTAAAGAGTTTTATATATATATTTATAGTTTTTGACAACAATGTTAATTATGGCAAAAAAGCCCTATCATGTATTCCACTGCAAAAAGCTTATGAATATACATATGATTAAATAATCAGATGTAGTTCAACACAATTTATTGTGAATAACGCTGACTCGAAAAGCTTTGAAATTGGAGAGTCAGGCACTCAGAACTCTTTTCATCTAGCTTAGCAGAAATTTAGCATTGCTGAGTGCCTGACTACCATAATGAAAAATAAGGAATTCAAAAATATAATGTGTCCGTTATTTTCGACAATTTTCTTAATATGTTAATAATTAATAAGGAAAATTTGTCTATTTTGTAGTATAATTATCCTAATAATTCTAAGATTTACTTAAAACGTCTCAGCAATTGTTTTTGATTCTTCGCCGCAAATATTTTCCTATTATTATGTAGTAAAAGCAAAAGGGGGGGGAATCTAAATACACAAATTTATCTCTGGGGGCATTTTTTGCCGCTAAACCGTCTTTTATAGTCTTTTGCAGTATTTTATTGATAGGAGGCAAGATTTATGAAAAGTATTGGCAAAAAACTCTCTTTATATTTTTCTGTGCTCATATTGTTATTCTGCAGCGGTCTGGCTTTTCTTGCATATAATAGTGCTTCCAATGCCCTATTGGACACTATTGAGCAAAATATAAATTCCAAAGCCACGGATAATGCTCAGATGGTTAGTGACAAAATAGCGTCCGAGATAGGAATAATGGATACCATTGCTGCGCAAAAATCCCTTCTGACTATGAGTCCGGAGGAGCAATTGGCATTACTTACAGCAGAAAATGAAAGACTTGGTTACATAATGATGGGGGTTGCCAGCCTGGATGGTACAGTATTTACTACCGCCGGAAGTTCTACCAATTTGTATGGCCGCGACTATTTCACCAAGGCCCTTGATGGATACTCTGCTATCTCTGATCCGATAGTCAGCCGCATAGATAACAGTATAATAGTAATGATGGTCAGCCCTATAAAGGGAGATGACGGAACTGTCGAAGCAGTCCTGGCAGCTGCCCTGGATTCCGCGACTTTAAGTGATATTGTAAATAATATAGAATTTGGCCAGACCGGTTATGGCTATATGATAAACAAAAACGGCATAGTTATAGCACATCCGGATAACAATATGGTTCTGGATCAGTACAATATATTTGAAGAAATCAAAGGCGATCCATCTCTGGCTCCTTTAGCAGAAATGGTAGAACAAATGATAAACGGCCAAACAGGTTTTGGTGAATACCTGTGGACGAACGATATGGAAAAAATTATGGGTTATGCACCTATCCCTGGCAGTGAGTGGTCTCTTGCTGTTACTGCTGATAAATCCGAAATAATGGCAGGATTGGAATCACTTAAAACCCGTACTATTCTGGTATTGATGGTTCTTTTAATTTTAGGAATATTCCTGGCTATGGCTCTGGGTAAAACAATTTCCCATCCTATAGTTGAAGCCTCGGAAAAAATGAAGCTGGTGGCTGAAGGAAATCTGGCAGTAGAAATATCAGATAAATATATGAACCAAAAGGATGAACTGGGGCAGCTTTCGCGGGATCTTGGAAATATGGTTAATAATCTGAAGAACTTAATTCAAGACATATCCATCAACTCTCAGGAAGTTAGTGCAGCCAGCGAACAACTCGCAGCTTCCGGGCAAAATATTGCTTCCAGTATGGAAGAAGTATCTGCCTCCACCGAAGAAATAGCGGCTGGTATGGAAGAAGTATCTTCTGCGACCGAGGAAATCAATGCCTCCGGGGAGGAGATCGCTGCAGCCCTTAGCCAGGTTAACGCTGATGCGCAGGAAGGCCATATGGAATCACAAAAGATCGAAAAGCAGGCTCTTAAGATGCAGGAAGCTGCTTCGGTATCACAGAAATCTGCTATGGATATGTATGACAATATCAAAGACAAGCTGGTAAATGCCATCGAAGAAGCCCAGGTAGTCGAAGAAATTTCCGGATTGGCAGAAGACATATCTGCTATAGCTGAACAGACGAATCTTCTGGCTCTTAATGCAGCTATTGAAGCTGCCCGGGCAGGTGAGCAGGGAAAAGGCTTTGCTGTAGTTGCCGAGGAAGTCAGAAAATTGGCCGAAAATTCCTCAGGAGCTGTTGAGGGAATACAGAAAATGACCGGACAGGTTCAATATTCCATTGCTAATCTGGTCAACTATACCAATGAATTGTTGGACTTCGTAAATAATGTAGCTATCAAAGACTATAGTACTTTTGTAGATATTATGAAAAAGTACAAGAATGACAGCGATATGTTTGCTTCTTTGACAGATAAGATAAAAACCAATATTGAACAGGTTAGCACAGCCATGGATGAAATTAATAAGGCAATAGAAGCAACCTCAGCTACTATCCAGGAATCTACAGCGGGTTCCCAGGAAATAGCCAAAGGCAGTGAGATGGCAAGTGGAGCAGCCATGGAAATTAATGAAGCCTCCCGCAAAATGGCTGATAGTGCAGAAAAACTCAACCTGCTTATACAAAAATTTCATTTATAAGATTTCTTGATTCTCAGGAGATATTTTAAAAGTGCTGTAGTGGAAAATTTTTCACCTGCAGCATTTTTTCATTTTTGGCGGAATCAATAATGAGAGTTTTGCATAATACGATTGATCTATTTCATTCTGAGCGTTAGCGAAGAATCGATAATAGAACTTGGAGGTAAATGCCGACTTTAAGGTGATTGCAGCATGACCTGCGATGAGATCCTTCACTTCGTTCAGGATGACACCAACGTCAAAAACCTAATTATGCAAAGCTCTCTAATAAAAAACATCAACATTATTGTCATTATAATAATTTATAATCAATCCATATCCTGTAAAGGAAATTGATTATTCAATGTAGAAATTAATAAAATATTGCGTAAATTCTTTTCATTGGAAAGGTTGTGCAGAGTTCGTTGTTTTGTTTTTAGACAGAGATAAAACTAAAATATAAGGGGGAGTTTATATGAAAAGCATTGCAGGTAAATTGGCTTTGTATTTTTCTGCAGTAGTTTTAATAATCTGCATTGGTTTGGGCATATTAGCCTATAATAGTGCTTCTGAAGTCTTGCTGAATAATCTCGAACAAAGTTTGCTCAGCAGGGCTGAAGATCTTGGCAGGGCAGAGAGTAAAGAAATAGAAGCCCATCTTTCCAGTATCGAAACCCTTGCTGCAGCAAAGGTATTCAATACTGTGGAACTGGAGCAGGAAATACCTTTGCTGAAAGCAGAAAGCAGCAGAATGGGCTATTTAATGATGGGAATTGCCGGCCTGGATGGTCAGATGTATACTTCAGCAGGAACTACCAGCAACCTGAGTGAGCAGGATTATTTCCAAAAAGCCGTTAACGGCGAATCAGCAGTCTCGGACCCGATAGCCAGCCAGGACAAAGGTCAGATTATACTCATGATGGCTGCACCGATTAAGAAAAATGATGGCAGTATTGCAGGCGTACTTACAGCAGCTATGGATGCCGAAAATCTGAGTAAAGCATTGCTTGACGCGAAAATCGGGGAAAACTCTTATGCTTTTATACTCAATAACAAAGGCACTATTGTTGCCCATCCCGATTTCGACCTGGTACGCGAAAAATATAACCCCATTGAAGATTCAAAAACTAAAACCGAACTTCTTTCCCTGGCAGAAATAAGCAAAAAAATGATCGCCGGAGAAAAAGGCTATGGGGAATACCTGTGGACTGATGGAACAAATAGGTTTATAGGATTTGCTCCAGTCGGTAACAGCAACTGGTCTCTTGCTGTTACCGAAGCCCGTGACGAAGTGCTGGCCGACCTTGACATATTGAAAAAAGGCATTATTCTGATAACAGTGCTCCTGGTTCTGCTTACTTCTCTAATCTCTTTATTACTGGGAAGGAGAATTTCCTCACCTATTATTTCTGCCGCCTCTTATATTGAAACTATTGGCCGGGGAGAACTCAACAGCAAAATTCCCGAAAAATTTTTGCAGCAAAAAGATGAGCTGGGTCAGCTTTCACGAGTACTGGACAAAACGCAGGACAATTTGCGTAATATGATGAAAAATATAGCAGCTAATTCTAGAGAACTTGCTGCTTCCAGCCAGGAATTATCTTATTCCGGGCAAAACATCTCTTCGAGTATGGAAAAAGTATCTGCATCTACTGAAAACATAGCTACAGGTATGCAGGAAATATCAGCATCGAGTCAGGAAATTACTGCTTCTGGAGACGAAATATCCGCTGCCCTTACTCTGGTAAATGAAGATCTGGAACAGGGCCATCTTGAATCACAAAAAATAGAAAAGCGGGCAGCCAAAATGGAAAAAGGAGCCAGCAAAAATAAAAAAATAGCCGAAGATGTTTATGAAAGCATAAGACAAAAGTTAACCCAGGCTATTGAAGATGCTAAGGTTGTCGAAAATATTTCTAACCTGGCAGATAACATTTCCGGTATTGCGAGTCAGACTAATCTATTGGCTTTGAATGCTGCTATTGAGGCTGCACGGGCAGGAGAACAGGGAAAAGGATTCGCTGTTGTTGCTGAGGAAGTCAGACAATTAGCGGAGAATTCCTCCCATGCTGTAGAGGGGATCCAAGGTATGACAGATCAAGTACAGGATTCCATTGCCAGACTGGTAAACTATGCCAATGAGTTGCTCCGTTTTATTAATGATGATATTATTAGAGACTACGGTGATATGGTTCATATATGCGGTCTATATAAAAAAGATAGTGATACCTTTTTGTCTATTATAGAAAAAATCTCTACCCATACTGAGAAAATAATCCTGTCTATTAATGAAGTAAACAAGGCCATGAAAGCAACTGCAGCAACAGTGGAAGAATCCAGTTCCGGATCCCAGGAAATCGCCAGGGTCTGTCAACTGACTGCTGAAACGGCTGCAGACATAAATAATGCTTCCCGTCAGATGGCTGAAAGTGCCGAAGAGCTCAAAGTCTTGATAGGACAATTTAATATTTGATTTTAAGCTGCGCTGCTGAAAACAGTCTGCAGAGAAAATCCCTGCCCTATCTTGATTTAAAAAAACATAAATAAGGAGGACAAGAAATGTCAAAAATCAACGATGAGATGAAGCGTGTACTGGAAAACTCTATCTGGGTACTGGCTACAGCAGATAAGCAGGGAATACCCAATGCTGTACCTATTCATTGGGGAAAAGTCCTGAGAGATGATAAACTGATGATGGTCAACAATTTCATGAAAAAAACCCTGGATAATATCTCTGTTAATCCCAATGTATCAGTATCAGTCTGGAAAGAAAAAACCGGGTTTCAGTTCAAAGGAAAGGCAAGTGTTGAAACATCAGGCAGCAATTTTGAGGCAGGCCGGGCTATGGTACTGGAAGCTAACCCCAAGGCTAATCCCAAAGGCGTAGTTATTGTTGACCTGCAGGCTATCTACCTGACCACTCCTGGAGCAGACGCCGGCAAAAAAGTAGACTGAGCTACAATTCATGATCCTTGGTCTTACTGCAAAAACCTTTATTATATTGCATATATTGAAAATGTGGGCAAAAAGAAATAGCATTTTTATTTTGAATTATGGATGTCAGGCACTCAGTAGTCCTATTAAGCTGAGTGCCCGGCTGTTTTTTGTTTTTAACGATTTTCAAATCCAGGTAATCATAATGAATCTGCGTTCTTTTGCTTCTGATTTGCATTCAACTGTATATTTATGGCTTTTTCCAGGAAACAAAGCCTATTAATTAATTTTGTTCTATTTTTATTCTTCTTTTCTTAAAAAAGCCCTGGCCCTTTCAGCCAATTCCTTACCAGCGAACATTTTATTAAGGTAGCGGGATTCCATTTCCATGCTTTCTGCAAGGCTTTTTCCTATACCTTCGTTCATAGCTTGTTTGACAGCCTGTAAGGCTGTTATTGACTTTTGACTGATTATTGCAGCCAGGTGTTGAGCCTGAGGAACTGCCTTACCCGCAGGACTCACATATGCTGCAATTCCCAGGTGTTCCGCTTCCAGGGCAGTAATTTTTTTGGCTGTCAGCAACAGTTCTTTGCTGGGACCATAGCCGATTAAACGAGGAAGTCTCTGGGTACAGAATACCAGGCCCAGGTTAACTCCAGTAGCAGCAAAGACTGCCTTTTCATCTGCAACCCTGATATCTGCACATAAAGCCAGTTCAAAGCCGGCTCCCATAGCAAAACCATTAACTGCTGCTATAACCGGACATTTCATGTTCTCAATACGCTTGAAAACCTCGTATATTTGGGAAAAATATTCAGCATTGGCTTCGGTACTGTTCCCGGCAATTTCTCTAATATTGGCCCCGGCACTAAAATATTCTTCATTTCCGCTAATAACAAGTGCATATATTGAATATTCATCCAATTTATCCAGGCATTGTCTTAACTCGCATAAAACAGCAGAAGACAAAACATTTGCTGGCGGAGATGTTAATCTGAGAATTGCTGTCTTCTGCCTCGGATCAAGCTCAAGCAGACATTTTTCATTCATTTCTTTTATGTCCATAGAAGCAAACCCCCTTCTAAACTATCACGCTTTATGGAACCATGGTTTTGCTTTGCCCGGCATTGGTGATCTGTATCACTCCCCCATAAGCACACATGAGTTTAGATGAATTGTTCAAGGCCGGCATATTGCCAATCAATACCTTGGGGGATCCCGGTGCCCATGGTGCAGGAGTAACTGGAGTACAAGGCATAGGAGTCAATACCCCTAATGCAGCTGCTGTAGCTGATGCAACTGCAGGATTGGCCATGGAAGTACACATTCCAAATGGCAAGATATTAACGAAAGGCTTATTGTCCATAATATTGGCAGCAGGCATGGTAGCCAGAACTCTGTTCTGGGGAAGAACCATTAAAGAACTGGGGGCAACCCCAAAACTGCATTGTATCATGGCCCCTGTACAGACTAATAATCCCACTTATTTCACCTCCAGTTTAAGCATCCATTTATACATTCACTAGATCAACGAGATGCACAAGTATCTGCCTTACCCACAGGACATACAGTTCTTTGCTCATTTGTCTGTTTCTATAAATATATGCAAAACGTGAACTGAGGAGTTCTGTTTTACTAATTCATTTCTTCGTATTGTTTCTTTTCTCCTTTTTTCGGCCTATTTTTGCAGGGAGTTTTCTCGAATTATCAAGAAAAATGGCAAAAAACCGAGGTCAGTTATTGTCTAACAGACCTCGGTTTTGCTTATTAGATTATTATCAAGAAGAACACTATTAATAGTGATAGGGATAATCTATAGGCTTGTCATTTTTCCATTCGCCCTCATAGGCCAACTTACCATCAGTATAGTAGGACTTGCCTTTCCCGTTTCTTTTTCCTTCTTTCCATTCACCCTCGTACCTCAAGGTTTCATCAGGGTAAAATTCTCTCCCAAACCCTTCCCTTTTACCATCCTTCCATTCACCCTCATACCAGCCACCACTTTTATAAGAAGCTTTTCCCTGTCCGTGAGGCTTGTTATCCATTACCTCTCCTGTGTAAAATACCGTCAATTCATTGCTGATAACCAGATCTTCAATTCTTTTTTCGTCAGTCATTCCACCTTCCCCCTTTCAGTTTTTATAATATATTTTTATTCAGAATATTGGATCACCTGTTTTTTGTCAAAGTTATTAAACTATTTGCTGCATTAAAGCTCTGAAAAGGCATTATATATCTGAAACAATATTTATAATAGAGGTACTGCTTCCCTGAACACTCTGATGCGCAATATTCGTTTATTTTTATTATATTATAATACCTTCATGAGCAAGTATTTCCAGTAATTCTTCGTCCAGCTCATCTTCAACGGGAATGATTAAAAACTTCCGTGATTCCAGGCAAATACTGAAAGAATTATCGAGGCTAGGTCCCAGGCGCATTTTTGTCTTTGCCGGCAAACGGATTACTCCATCATGGTCTATCCTGACCTTGAATTCATCCATAGCCAATCCTCCTAGCATTATTCCATTCTATTACATGTTTTATCCATACAAATATTTTAAAGGAAACAGCACCACTTTATTACATTGTATGTGCAAAACAAGTATTGCACCAGAGTAAATCAGAAATAAAAACAGGAAATGTTTAAAAAAATAAGTAAACTCAAAATAAGAAAGCTCTCCAAAGTGCTGTCTGAAAAGCTTTAATAAAACAAAGACCTCTTATTTCTCCTGGATATTCAAGATTATTTTATTTTGGGAGTTGCCTGTCCGCTTACTGAAATGTCCATAACCTTGTTTCCCCGGAGGATATTTTTACCGGCATAACCAGCAGCATTGTCAAAATAGGCTATACCGGCCTCACGGTTGTCATTGCACTTGTTCCCTTCGAGGAAAGGTTGTGCCTGTTCTCTAATCAGAATGCCGTGCACATCATTCCTGTTACATATATTATTTACTGCTGTACCCCCGGCATTTTCAAAAAATGCTATACCCATGCCCCTATTTCTGTTACACTGGTTTTTCTCCAATAAAGGTTCGGCTTTTTTCCCAATTTGAATGCCATAATTCTTATTCCTGCTACATTGATTTTCACGGGCGATTCCACCTTTTTTGCCAGCATAACTTATTCCTGATTCCAGGTTTTCGCTGCAATTGTTTTCCTTTACCACAGGTTCGGCATTATCATCCACGCGCAGTCCTGCCAGATTCTTTTTACAGATATTTTTCTGCACCAATCCTTTTACCTTGCCGCACAATTCAATTCCATAATCTTTGTTCTCGTAACACTCATTAGAAGCAAGTTCAGGTTCAGCATATTCTATTGCCCTGATACCTGTCCGATTTTTTCTGCAAATGTTTCCTGAAGCTTTTCCTCCCGACTCATCACCATAGACTATACCAAACTGGTTATTGTGACACTGATTATTTTTTAGAAAAGCCTGGGCAAGATTCTCAACAGATATACCCACATAATTGTGATCGCAGACATTCCCGGTCAGCTCAGGTTTCCCTCCGGCTATTTTTATACCTATACCACCGCCATAGAATCGGCAATCCTCAATACTTGCCGAACCATCAAGCAAACATACCGGTGTACCAACTGCAGCTCCGCTAACATTAAAACAAAGTCCCTTTATATGGCAATTCTTATCTCCATTTATCACCAGCGAACTATCGTTGCTGGACAAAATCTTGGTTTTTTCATAGCCTTCTCCCTGAATTTTTAATTCCTTATTCTCTATTTCTATTCTTTCCCG
>JAHDSE010000117.1 GCA_018432955.1 Syntrophomonadaceae bacterium | reverse complement strand
CTCCTTAATTTTTGGCCGGAGACGTCAGACAGGTGAAACGTAAGAAGTAAAACGTTAGACGTAATAGATAATATCCAAGTTTATCTTTCACACCTTATTCAAAAAACTTTCCGTGTAATTCCGTTAGCTCCGTGTTGTCCGTGTCGAAGGAATTTCAGCCTGTTTATAATTACTACTTTATTGTAGTGAAATTAAAATTAAATACTCAAAATTAATTCTGTCGCCATTTTTCTGGCCCAGTCATCTGCATTAAAAATAATATCCAGATCCACTTCCTTTTCAGGCCGATGTTTAAGCATTACCTCTTCAACTATTGAAGAAATAGCCGTAAACTTGATCTTACCATTCAAGAAGCAATTAACTGCCACCTCATTGGCAGCATTCAATACCGTTGGCATTGTTCCTCCAATGCGCCCTGCATTATAAGCCAGAGCCAGAGCTGGAAATTTCTCTGTATCAGGTCTGGCAAAATTTATGGAAGCCAGCGTGGCAAAATCCAGATTCTGTGCAGGTGACTCAAACCTTTCGGGATAAGTAAAAGCATATTGTATAGGTATTCGCATATCAGGTACTCCCAGGTGTGCCAGGAAAGAGCCGTCCACCAGTTCTACCATGGAATGTATTATACTCTCTTTTTGAACCAGAACCTTGATTCTGTCATAATCCAGGCCAAAAAGGTGATAGGCTTCAATTACCTCCAGGCCTTTATTCATCAGAGTAGCTGAATCAACAGTAATTTTAGGTCCCATTGCCCAGTTGGGATGCCTCAGAGCCATGCCGGGGTTTACCTTTTCCAGTTCTTCCCGTGAAAAATCGCGGAAAGGCCCCCCTGACGCAGTTAACCAGATATTTTTAAGGTATTTTTCCTCTCCCTTAATACACTGAAATATGGCCGAATGTTCACTGTCAACCGGAATTATTAAAATCCCTTTTTCATAGGCTTTGGCCATTACTATTTCTCCTGCCGCAACCAGGGTCTCTTTATTGGCCAGGGCTATTTTTTTATTGGCTTCTATGGCTGCCAGAGTAGGAAGAATTCCTATAGCTCCGCTTACTGCGATCAGAACTATGTCTGCTTCAGGCAGGGAGGCTATTTCCTGCAAGCCCTCGATTCCAGACATAAATGCAATCTTATGCTTATAAATCTCTTTTAATTGCCGGCAGGCCCTATCATCAGATACGGCTACCGCAAGAGGCTTATATTTTTCTATTTGCTCTGCAAGCAGAGATACTTCATCTCTGGCTGCCAGCCCAACTACCCTGAATTTTTCAGTATGCTTATCAATCACTTCCAGTGCTTGTTTCCCTATGGAACCAGTAGAGCCTAATATCAATACATTAGTAATTTTTTCTCCTGTCATCAATCTTTCCTCCAGGTTATTTCCTTAAACAGCCCAGCCCTAAAACAGGCAATAACTATTACTACTATTACCGGCCCTAAAACCAGTCCGGCAAATCCTCCCAATTGCAGTCCCACGTACAATGAAACCAGTGTTGCCAAAGGATGCAGGCCAATACTATCTCCCACAATTTTGGGTTCCAGTATCTGTCTGACCACCGATATAACTATGTAAACCACCAGGAGGCTGATTCCCATCCCGGTATTACCAATTAATATTTCCCATATAATCCAGGGAATAAACAGGCCTCCCGGGCCCAGTACAGGAAGAATATCCAGCAATCCCACTATTATTCCTATGGTGAAAACATATTGAACGCCAAGTATCTGCAAACAAATAATAGTAATTATAGCAGTAATCGATATCAATATACTGTAGGCTTTAGCGAAACCAATCAATGCCTTAAACAACTCAGCCACAACGTGTCTGGTTTTTGATTGAAAATCTTCCGGGAAAAGCTGTAATACAAAACTCCTTATCAAAGCCCTGTCCTTGATAATAAAAAAGCTGGCCACTGCAGCAATCATTAGAAATATAAATAAACCAGGCAACATAGTTAGCGTCTTCATCAGCATATCAATACTATTTTCCATTAAAGCACGTACCAGTTCAATTCCTTTTTCTATATTATCCTGTATGGCCGCCTGTATTTCAGGGGACAAATCCAGACGCAGGTAAAATAACTTGAAATCGCTGAAAGTTGCAAGAGATTTTTCTATTACCTTTCCTGAATATGATGACAGTAAGGGCGATAAATTTGCCATTTCCCTGCTTATTTTTGAAATAATCAAAAAAAGCAACGCTATTAAGCCCCCTACCCCCAAAAGCAAACTCAATGCCACCGAAATGCTCCGGTTGAGGCGGGTTTTCCTTTCAAAGAACTCAACCACTGGTTCAATTATCACCGCCAGCAAAATTGCCAGAATAAAAGGGAGAAACAGGGCAGGAATATAAGAAAATATATTTCCCAATATTGGAAATATGTATATAAATAATAGATAAACAGCCAGTAGTATCAGAACAAGCGTAGCCAGCTTAACCATTGACTTTATTTGTTTCAGTAAATCAGGATCCATTTATTTCCCTCTTTCCTTAAACTCAGTAACAGGAGAAAATATAACCCAGGTCAAGCCGAACATCTTCTTGAAATGGCTCCCTGGTTTACGCCCTTAATTATACATGTAAAATTTGTCTCTGTATTACATGGAAAAAAAGAAGTAGACCAGAGGAAGCACTAATAGAAAACTGTCGAAACGATCCAGAACCCCTCCATGACCTGGAATAAGACGGCCTGAATCCTTGACTTTAAAAAACCGCTTGGCACCTGAGATAAAAAGGTCTCCGAATTGGGCCACAACACTTGAGATAATTGCCAGTAATAATAAATATGCTGAACCAGGGTTTTCAATGGCTATGGTATGAAAAAAAATAAAACACCCCAGTACTGAAAACAGCACGCTGCCGCCTGCTCCTTCCCAGCTCTTCGCAGGACTCAATAATGGTGCCATTTTATTTTTACCCCATTTTTTACCAACAAAGTAACCTCCTATATCACTGCTCCAGGTTAGGATAAAGACCAATAATATAATTGTAAAAGCCTGTGTCAGATCAGCAATCCTTATCGCATAATTGAGCAGAAAACCGGCATAGGCGGCAATTAAAAAGCTCAATGACAGATCGAGAATCGAGACTGCCGGATATTTTAATACATAATATATGACTGAAAAAAGCAGTATCAAAAAAAGTACTGCTAAAAAACAAGCATTATAAAGATGGGAGAAAAGCAAAGTCAGGAAAAGAGCATACGCTGGTAATACTAACGGGGTATATGAAGCATTTTTCATCATATCAAAAAATTCTTTTAAAGCCAGTATCCCCAGAACAAAAAAAAGTGCTTTCCAATAAAAACCACCTGCATATAATATCGTTAACAAAAGTGGTATGCCTATAACTGCACTGAGTACTCTGGCTTTCAACATATTATCCATCCTGTTCTCATCTGCCCAGTCCGCCAAATCTTCTGTCTCGTTGCTGAAACTCCCATATGGCTTTCAGCAGTTCTTCCCGCGAAAAATCCGGCCACATCAAATCGGTAACCCACAACTCAGTATAGGCTATTTGCCATAGAAGAAAATTACTGAGCCGCATTTCCCCGGCAGTTCTGATCAAGAGATCCGGGTCGGGTAATCCTTTAGTATATAAAAGGCTGGAAAAGTGCTCCTCTGTAATATCTTCTGCACTTATTTCCCCTTTAGCAATTTCTTTTGCTAAACACCTTACCGCTTCCAGTATTTCGCTTCTGGAACCATAATTGAGGGCTATATTAAACGACATTCCGCTATTGTCCTGAGTAATTTGTACAGCCTCTGCAATCTCTATTTTACATTTATCTGGTAACAATTCATAATTCCCCAGTATGCTGATCCTGATATTATTCTCATCCAGGGCTTTAAGCTCCTTATGGAGAAACTCAACGAGCAATTTCATTAAGTAGTCTACTTCGTCCAGCGGCCTCTTCCAATTTTCCGTTGAAAAAGCAAAAACCGTCAATACTGGTATGCCAATATCCACACAGGCTTCTACTACTCTTCTGATTGAGTTGATACCTGCCCTGTGCCCCATAGTCCTGGGCATCAGTCTTTTCCGGGCCCACCTGCCATTCCCATCCATAATAATGGCTATATGGCGGGGCAGTCTTTCATGTTCTATCATGTCTGCATAATTCAAGTTATTTGTTGCCACCTTATTCCCTTCCCTTGCTTCAAGCACAAAACCCCCGCCAGGGGGTGTAGTTAAGATTATTATAACTTTTATATTCTGGAAATAAAACAAATAATACTTAAACTTCCATAATATCTTTTTCTTTGGCCTGTGATATTTTATCAACCTCTTTTACATATTTGTCAGTTAATTTCTGGCTCTCGTCGACACCTCTTTTGTTTTCGTCCTCAGAAATTACCTTTTCTTTTTCACTGGCTTTCAATAACTCATTGGCTTCTCTGCGGATATTTCTAACAGCTACTTTAGCTTCTTCAGCTCTTTTCTTTACTACTTTTACCAGCTCTTTTCTGCGCTCTTCTGTGAGCTGGGGTATGGCTACCCGAATAACATTACCGTCATTTGAGGGAGTAATGCCCAGATCTGATTTCATAATAGCCTTTTCTATATCAGCAATAACGCTTTTATCCCAGGGTTGAATAACCAGTAATCTGGCCTCAGGTACCGTAATACTAGCCATCTGGTTAATTGGAGTAGGAACTCCATAATAATCCACCATTACTCTGTCCAGCATTGCAGGATTGGCTCTCCCGGCACGCAAAGAAGATAAATCCCGTCCCAAATGCTCGGTCGATTTTTTCATCCTTTCCTCGGCATCATTTAAAATTTCTTTTATCACACTCTTACCTCCCTACATAAGTACCAATATTATCACCCATCACCACTTTCAATATATTACCCGGGGTAGTCAAATCAAAGACAATAATAGGGATACCGTTATCCATACACAGGGATGCAGCTGTTGAATCCATTACCCCCAATCCTTTGTTCAATACGTCAATATAATCCAGGCTGTCAAACTTTTTGGCAAGAGGATTTTTCAAGGGATCTGAATCATACACTCCATCAACCTTTTTGGCCATTAGAATTACTTCTGCTTCTATTTCAGCAGATCTCAAAGCAGCCGCGGTATCAGTTGAAAAATAGGGATTGCCAGTACCTGCCGCGAAAATGGTTACCCTGCCCTTTTCCAAATGGCGAATAGCCCTGCGCCTGATATAGGGTTCAGCAACCTCTTTCATTTCAATGGCAGACATCACCCGGGTTCCCATTCCTTCCTGCTCCAGAGCATCCTGGAGAGCCAGGGAATTGATTACTGTTGCCAGCATTCCCATATAGTCAGCAGCTGCCCGGTCCATGCCCTTTGCACTACCTGCCACTCCCCGCCAGATATTTCCTCCCCCGACTACAATAGCCAGTTCTACACCTTTTTCAACAACATCTACAACCTGCCTGGCAATGGAAGAGATTATTTCCGGATCTATCCCAGAGCCTCCTTCCCCTGCCAGGGCTTCCCCACTTAGTTTAAGAACAATGCGCTTATACTTTGGTTTTTCCAAGCCACAACCTCCCAGATACCCTTTTACCGATTTTGAGTTTGCATACTCTAAATTGGCGAGGAAATATTAAATTTTTCTTTTTAACAATCATAAATACTAAAACGTTCTCTACAGGAATACCCAAACCAAGTGAACTCAGTTTTTATTTAATCTGCGCCATAACTTCTGAAACAAAATCACTTTGTTCCTTTTCGATCCCTTCACCTACTTCATAGCGTGCAAACCTTCTAACAGAAATGTTTTCTCCTATTCTTGCTATATGTTCATGTATCAATTCTTGAACAGTCTTATCGGTATCCTTAATATATACCTGTTCCAACAGGCACTGTTCTTTAAAGAACTTTTCTATCCGGCCTTCAACCATTTTTTCCACCACTTTTTCTGGCTTGCCTTCTTCCAGGGCTTGAGCTTTTAAAATTTCCTTTTCTTTTAATACATGGTCTTCCGGTACATCGTTACGGCTCACATATTCCGGACTGGAGGCTGCAATTTGCATAGCTAAATCATAAGCCAACTGTTTAAACTCATCGTTTTTGGCTACAAAATCAGTCTCACAGTTCACCTCTACCAGAACCCCAATGCGTCCGCCACCATGAATATAGGAAGTAACCACTCCTTCACTTGCTACCCTTCCTGCCTTTTTGGCAGCTTTCGCTAAACCCTTGGTTCTTAATTCGTCTATAGCTTTTTCTATATCACCATCAGTTGCCACCAGAGCTTTTTTGCAATCCATCATACCTGCTCCGGTTCGCTCTCGCAATTCCTTAACCATTGCAGCTGTAACCATTACACTTACCTCCTAAAGCGTTTAACGCCAGAAATTCTTTTCTCAAAGCCTAAATACTTGGAATATCGAATATAAAGGGGGTAGTTTACCCCCCCCTTTATATTTACTATGCAGTAACTTGCTCTCCCTGATTGCCCTCCAATACCGCATCAGCAATTTTGGATGATATCAACTTAACAGCTCTGATAGCATCATCATTACCAGGGATAATATAATCTATCTCATCCGGGTCACAGTTTGTATCAACTATTGCTACTACAGGAATATTTAACTTACGCGCTTCTGCCACCGCTATTTTTTCTTTCCTGGGATCGACAACAAAAACAGCTCCTGGCAGTTTATCCATATCTTTTATGCCGCCGAGGAATCTCTCCAATCTTTCTCTTTCATTGAGCAGCTTGGCTACTTCCTTTTTGGTCAATACTTCAAAAGCTCCTTCAGCTTCCATTTTTTCAAGCTCTTTTAGACGAAAAACACGCTTTCTTATAGTCTTGTAGTTGGTAAGCATACCTCCCAACCAGCGCTGGTTAACAAAATACATCCCGCATCGCTGTGCTTCGTCCCTGATTGTTTCCTGAGCTTGCTTCTTGGTACCCACAAAAAGAACTCCCTTGCCGTCTGTAACAACCTCTCTGATAAAAGCATAGGCTTCCTCAAATTTCTTAACCGTTTGTTGCAGATCGATAATATAGATGCCATTCCTTTCCATATAAATATAGGTGGCCATCTTGGGGTTCCATCTGCGTGTCTGGTGTCCAAAGTGAACTCCTGCTTCCAGGAGTTGTTTCATAGTAACTACTGACACCGACACTCACCTCCTTTCAGTTTTAATCCTCCGCCGTTTCATCCTCCTTGAAAACTATTGTCTAGCACCATTCAAGGGGTCAACTGACGTGTGTAATTACCAGAAAATAATATATCACAGTTTTATAGAGCTTGGCAAGAAGCCCAAATAACTTTCTCTTTAAAGGTGCCCATAAAAAGTCAATTTAATTGATTACCACCAAAAACCCAATTGCTCTAAATGACAAAACAAAAGGAAAACAAATGTTTTCCTCATACCGAAAAAATTGAATAGCAGCATTTGCCAATTCCTTGATTTTTAACTTTTTTCTTGCTCCGATAATCTGTCATACTTATGGTTAGCGAGCTTGTTTCTTTTTGGTAAGGTTAAGAATTAAACTAACCTCGCCCTGGCCCCTTTCAAGCAATTTTGCAATTTCCCTCACCGAATATCCCTTTTCAAAAAGGGTACGAACAGCAAGATAGGGATGAGCAGATTTTAAATCATCAATACCTATATCCATTTCCTTATGCTTTTTCGCCTGGATTTCAGGTTTTTGGGGAGAAGCTATACCAGGCATGCCAGCAGAAGAATCATAAGCGTTTATCTTCGCGATATCTGCTCTTTCATTATGTTTTACCAGGCTCTTGTGTTTTTCCTGATCATCAGCTTTGATCTCCAACAGATCTGCCTTATTGATTTTTCCCTTGACCTCTTTTACTATGTGAGTATCCAGGCTGTTCATGTGATGCGAAATATTATAGCCCATATCTTTCAGGATATTTATCAGACGTTTGCTGCTCATTCCCAGTTCCCTGGCCAATTCATGAACCTTCAGTCTATATCCTTTTTCCCCTTCATCATCCGGCTCAACAGTTTCCTTGATTTCCATTATTGCTAAACAAGGCTCTGTGCAAAGTGTTTCACTTACAGGATATTGCACAGTCTCCTCACAGATTTCCTTTTTAGAGGAAACCCTTTTATCAATATCATCTACAATTGATTTGGAAATGTCTGCAGCATTTTCCATAATTGTTTCCAAATTTTGTCTGATGCTTCTCGCTTCCATTATGGTATTTTTTAAAAGACACATAATAAACAATAAAACTATAATTCCAATAATAGTACAAAGAACAGACCATACAGATATGGCGCTTCACCTGCCTTTAGACTGTGAAGTCAATATTATTACCCTTTATGCGGTCTTTCGCAAGACTGCTTTCTTTATTCTCTTTATTCTCTTTATTCTCTTTATTCTCTTTTTTCTTTTTATTTCCTTTTCCTTTTGACTTTTTTTTGGCTTTTTTTTCTTTTTCCTGTTCTTCTTTGCCATGTACAAAGGCAGACTCGTTTTTTTCAGTCTCTTTCACTGCCTTGCTTCTCTCTTTGGTCTGCTGGTCAATTGCCTGCAAAAATTCCTGCTGTCTGCTGTTGCTTTCTGTTTGCTGCGCTTGCTGTACCCGTGCTACATCACCGACCTTCTGCACAAGAACCTGCATATCGAGGCTTCTTATAGTCATTAAACAGCACCTCCCAAAATCAACGCAGCGATGATATTCTCACTTCTCCCTGATCGAGAATAAACGCAGTGTATTTAATGGAATCATTCACCACATAAATAGCCTGGCCAATACTCACTCTAACCCCCGGATATACTATATCATGAACCTTAACCTTGGAATAAGATGCCCGCTCAAAGTTCTTTTCCAACTGTATTATCCTGTTTTCTCTCTCTGTCTGTTCCTGTCGTAATACTTTATAATCATCCAGCATTTTAATTAAAGCGGTTCTCTTTTTCTCACTATATTGTTCCATGGGAATTCCACTTTTTTGAATAAGCTGGAGGTTGTTGGTCAAATTATCCAGTACTTTTTTCTTTTCGGTCTTTTCTTTTAATAGGTGCTGGAATTCCTCTCTGTCTCGGGGATCAATGCCGACTTCAACTATAGTCTGCGTTGCCAGGGGAGATCCCAGAACTTTTGATTCCACTTCTTCACGGGCTTGAATATGTCCGCCTACTATAATGGCTTTGCGAGCGTTTACTCTCACACTGCCCCCGGCTTTTATGTTGGACTGCATGATTCCTTCCCGAACAATAACATCTCCGCCAGCCTCCACAATGGAATTTTCCACAAAGCGGACACATATATTTCCTTCAGCTTTAACATGTCCCTTAAAAGCAGCGGTAATACCACCTTTAACCAAAATATTGCCCCCTGCCAGCACCTCTGCTGCTTCAATAAAACCATTGACTTCTATATCTCCCTGGGCCCTGACCTTGAAACCAGAGTTTATATTGCCGCGAACCACCACATCGCCAACAAAATCTATATCCCCTGAAGAATAGTCAACATTTCCTGCTATATTCAAGACCGGTTCCACCATTACTTTATTATTAACCATAACAACATTGCCATCGATAGTAGCATACAAAATTCTTTCCTGTTCATCGTAAACCGTATTTTTCCCCTTGGGTAAACGTATGTCTTTACCCCTTTTAGGGACAATCTCCTGTCCACAAACATCAATACCAGCTACTCCTTCATTTGGAGGCTTACGTTCTGCCAGAGGCTGTCCTTTTTGAACATTATATATTAAACCCAGGTCATGGTAATTGACATTGCCCTTCTCATCTACCCTGGGTTTAATCCTTTCTTCACGATGGGGGAAGTTGTAGCTTATTGTAGCATTATCACCATCTTTAGCAGGCCTGCCTTCTGCAATCACAAATTTGCGTCCCCAATTTTCTTCCTGCAGGACTTGATCGATTAGCTCTTCTTTAACGCCATAAACTACATTCAAATCGGCCAGGGCTTTCTTTACCGCCTCCTTATCACATACTTTGCCTGACCCGGCAGGAGCTTCGACCTCCAGGTAAGCCTTCATCCTGTCTTTGTCTATAGTGATCTTAGCTTCAGCATCCTTATTCACCTCTTGCTCCGCCACTATTCCACCTCCTCTGCTGGCTATACCAGCATATATTTCTTTTTGCTCAAACTTCCTCTGAGTCTCAAGATTGCCTTGGTATGAAGCTGTGATATACGTGACTCTGACAAATCAAGGGTTGCTCCAATTTCTTTCAGGGTAAGACCTTCAAAATAATAAAAGTAGATGACGGTTTTCTCTTTTTCCGGCAATTTGGAAATTGACCTGGCAAGTAATTGTTTTACTTCTTTAAATTCGATAATCTCCTGGGCATCATCAGTATTGTTATCAACCAGCATATCAACAATTCTTTTCTTTTTATCATCGCCATCCTCACCAGGCAAAAAATCATCCAGTGATATTATGGTGGTTGATGCCAGTTCTCTTAATAGGCCATGCAAGCTGTCTATACTGATTCCCAGCTCCCTGGCCACTTCCTCATCGCTGGCAGCTCTTCCCAGACTTTTTTCCAAAGCCACATAGGTTTTTTCGAGTTCCTTACCTTTCTGCCTCACTGATACCGGTACCCAATCCATTGCGCGCAAGCCATCAATCATGGACCCTCTGATTCGGGTAATGGCATAAGTTTCAAATTTAATATTTCTCTTATGATCATATTTCTCTATAGCATCTATCAAACCTTCAATACCATATGAATATAGTTCATCAATTTCCACTACAGACGATAAATGTATGGCCAGCCTGTTAGCAACATATTTTACCAGATGGGCATAATGAATTATTAATTCATCTCTGGCTTCAAAGTCATCCTTTTCTTTATAATGAACCCAAACCATGCCCATATCCTTTTTCATCTAGATTACTCTCTCCCCATGTCCTATAGTTCTTACCAGCAAATCACCGTTTTCAGGATTAAATGTTATGGTTCGCCCATAATTACCGCCCGTATCACTGGCCAGAAGTCTGATGTTATTCTTCTTCAGATTATCTTCAACTGCTCTGGCATTGCGTTCCCCAATTTTTAAAATATCGCTCTCACCCGCAAATTTAAACATCTGTGCCCCTCCAGCAATCTTAGCCAGCAACCGGGAACGCATAGCCCCATTTTTTTCTAATTCCTGTAATGCCACAATTATAGCAGAATCAGCAAACTTCGCCTGGTTTTGTGAATTTTTGGCCTGAAGACTGGAAGGCAGCATGATATGAGCCAAAGTCCCCAATTTAAGCTTTTGATCATAAATACATATACCTATACATGAACCCAAACCTGCTGTCATGAGTTTATCGGGTGCTTTGCTTAGCTTCAGGTCAGCCATCCCTACCTGAATTATTTTGCTCATTATATATTCACCCCAAGTGCTGCTAAAATAACTTCAAGAGAGCCAGGTTCAGGAAGCAGGAAAAAATGTCCGATAATATCTTGTCCACTTTTCTTGAACTCGGTTTCCAACACCAGTATATGATCAGCTACTGCTCCAAACTGAGCCAGAATAGCATCAAGAATTGCAGCTGCCATATCCATTCCCAGTGCAGGAACTGAAGGTCTGAAATCCAAACTGGTGAATACCGATAAAGCATTTAAATAACTGGCAGTAATTATATTCCCCAGTTCCATTAATGCAGATATCCCTATTTCGTCAAGATCATTAACTGTTGTCTCCCCGGGCTGTTTCCCGGTCAACATATCTATAAGCAAACATGCCTTTTCAATTGACAGAATAAACAGAATATTAGCCGGTGCGGATCCGCTGGCACTTAAGTAAATACCAACCACCGGCAGATCTGCCCCTCCAATTAGCTCAGGAACATCCTCAAGATCAAGAACACTAACCCGCGGTACAGTCATATCAACTTTGGCACCGAGCATCTGAGCCAGTGCCGTTGCAGCATTACCCGAACCGATATTGCCTATTTCCTTAAGTGCATCAAGCTCCAAAGTGGAGAGTTCATTATATTCCTGAGACATTTTTTCACCCTCTTATATTCAATCACTGCATAATCTTAAACAAGTCCAACAACAGAAGCAATCTATTATTCACCTTGGCTATACCTTTGATATGATCAACGTTTTGAGCACTGTAAACCTTATCGGTTTCTTCAATATCATTCTTGCTCAAGCGTAAAACTTCAGATACCTGGTCTACTATTATTCCAACTCTCATATCATCAAGTTGAAATACTATTATCCGTTTATCCTCTTCATTTTCACTCGCATTGATATTGAATCTGGTATACAGATTAATTATAGGTATAATATTGCCCCTGAGATTAACTACTCCTTCAATATGCTTCTCAGCTCTGGGAACTCTGGTAATATTCAACAAGCGATTTATTTCCAGTACATACATGATATCAACGGCATATTCTTCCTGCCCCAGGCTAAAAGCAACAACCTGAACTTCATTGTCTTCGCTGTAAGAACCCTGGAAATGAAGATTAGATGCTATTTCCATATAATAAATACCTCCATCTAAAAAAGTGTGACAATATCAAGGATCAGCCTTACATTACCATCTCCTGCAACAATAGCTCCAGCTAATCCAGGTATACCGGATAGTATTTTGCCCAGAGATTTTATCACTATCTCCTGTTGCCCAATTAGAGTATCAACAACCAGCCCTATTTGCTTTTCAGCTTTCCGAACCACCACAACATACATTTCTTGCTCTTCGCTGTCATTACCCGGTATACTCAATAAACTCTTCAAGCGGAAAAGCGGTAAAACAGTTCCCCTGAGCATAATGACCTCTTGATTCTGTACCATTTTAATGTCATTTTTGTTTATCAATGTAGTCTCATCTACTGAGCTAAGCGGAACAGCATATATTTCATCTCTGACTGCAATCATAAGGGCTTGAATAATAGCCAGAGTCAGAGGTAGTTTTATTCTAAACTTGGTTCCCTTACCCAGGGTTGAATCCACAAATATTTCTCCACTCAAGGATTCAATTTTGCTTTTTACCACATCAAGTCCCACTCCCCGACCTGATAGATCGGAAATACTCTGTGCAGTACTAAAACCTGAACTAAACAGCAGTTCTATTGCTTCCTCCTGACTCATTTGCTCAGCTTCCCGGGAATCAATAATTCCTTTTTCAACCGCTTTTTCCAAAACCCTGGCGGTATTTATCCCGGCTCCATCGTCTTCGACTTCAATATAAACGTTGTTCCCCTCATGCCTTGCCCTGAGAATCAGCGTCCCCTGCTGCGGCTTACCATTCTGTTCCCGTATTTGCGGAGATTCAAGTCCATGGTCAATAGCATTCCGGAGCAAATGGACCAGGGGATCTCCAATTTCATCAATGACAGTCCTGTCCAACTCTGTCTCTTTTCCTTCAATAAGAAATTCAACATCTTTTTTCAAGTCCTTGGCCAGGTCTCTCACCATTCTGGGAAAACGGTTAAACACCTGCTCAATAGGAACCATTCTTACTTTCATCACAACTGCCTGCAAATCAGTACTTATTCTGTCAATTTGTTCAATGGTCTCATTCAACTCGCCAATCTTATTGTTGGCGCCGATTTGCTCCAATCTCCCCTTGTGCATAACCAGCTCTCCAACCAGATTCATCAAGTTGTCCAATCTATCAATATCCACTCTTACCGTCTGTTTGCTTTTTTGAGTCTTTTTGGGTTGAAGCTGTTCCAGCTTATTGTTGATGCCTGCTGCTTTGGTACTCGCTGCAATTGATACTTTACGGGCTGTAATAGAGGAAAGGTCTATCTCCCTGATTTCCTTTACCCTTACTTCTGATATATTACTCAGACGATTCTCAATATCAGGGAGGTTCACCTGACTGGTTATAAAAAGTTCAAATTCTCCTTCAAAAGCACCATCCTCTATTTCCTGTGCAGGAGGAACAGCTTTAATGATTTCGCTGTCTTCCTCCAGGGCCCGGAAAACCATAAAAGCCCGTACTGCTTTCATCAAACACCCTTTATCAACTTCAATTATTATGTAATAAATTCTGAAACCTCTGCTGATGGCTTCTTTTAGAACGGTAATATCATATTGATTAAAATCAAAAGAATTGTCATCAACAAAGTTTACCCCAGCAGAAGAAGAATTCTCTTCCGCTTCTTTGCTTGCATTATCACTTATTGAGGCGGCTTCACTTTTGCCCGTATTGATGTTCTCCAGGACTGCTACCAGGTCACTGTTGTCCATTTTGCCGGAATTCGTCGATTCAATTTGATCAATAAGCAGCTGCATTCTGTCAAAACATTGAAACAGTATATCCACAACTGAAGAGTCAACAGCAAGCATTCCTTCTTTTAAATCGGTTAACACATTTTCCATATGATGGGTAAGATCGGCCAGATCTTCAAAACCCATCGTCGAAGACATACCTTTAAGGGTATGTGCTGCACGAAAAATTTCATTGAGTGCTGATATGTCATCTGTATTCTTTTCCAAATCCAGCAACTTATGATTCAAACTCCCCAAGTGTTCTTTACTCTCCTCGAGAAAAACATCAAGATACTGCGACATATCCATTTTCATACCAACCACCTCCTACAAGTTCCAATCCATATTACTGCAACATCTTTAATACTTCTTCCCCAATGCTCTGTAGTGGAATTATTTTGTCAACCATTCCAGTTTCAACAGCAGCCTTCGGCATACCATATACTATACACGTAGACTGGTCTTCAGCTATGAGCTTTGCTCCCCTGGCTTTAACAGCTTTAACCCCATCGGCTCCATCACGACCCATTCCAGTCATTATTACACACACTATTTGGGACCAGTACTGTTCGGCCACGGATTCCAGCATAACATCCACTGAAGGACGATGGCCTCCTCTGGGCACTGATTTGTCCAGATTAATATACAATTCATTCTTCTGACCAGTTTTTTTGCTTTTTACAGTTAAATGATAATCCCCCGGAGCAATATAAGCACATCCTGGAACTATTTTTTCTCCATTTTCAGCTTCCTTCACCCTGATTTCTGATAGAGAATCCAGCCGTTCAGCAAGAGAACGGGTAAAACCCGATGGCATATGTTGAACCACCAGAATACCTGCATCTATTTGCGCCGGAAAAGCAGGAATAAGTTGGTGAAGCGCTTTCGGCCCTCCTGTTGATGTCCCAATAAGCACCAGCTTATCAAGTGATCCTGCCGTATGAATAAACTCACGATTAATATTACGAGCTTTTCTCTCTGAAAAATCGCTGATATTATTTAAATTCTGCAATTTTTTCTTAGTCCCTGCTGCAATCCTAATTTTTCTGATAATATCCTGGCTGATTTTGTCAATATCCAACGAAATTTGACCGGAAGGCTTGGGAATAAAATCTACAGCTCCCAGCTGCAAAGCCTTCATGGTCTGCTCAGCACCGTCTTTGGTCAGGCTGCTCAGCATAATAATTGGTACAGGAGAAAGCTCCATTATCCTGGAAAGAGCGGACAGGCCATCCGTTCCTGGCATTTCAACATCCATAGTTACTACATCCGGATTCAATTCCATAACTTTGCCGATTGCTTCATCTCCATTACGAGCCTTTCCAATTACCTCCATAAGAGGGTCACTATTTATTATGTCAGCTATTACTTTACGCATAAAAGCAGAGTCATCAACCACCAGGACTTTCGTCTTACTCACAAGTCTTCCTCCCTTTACTCCAGGACTCCCTTTTTTATTCTCTCGCGTTGTTTTTCGAAAATGTATTTAAATACTCTGTCTCTTTGGCCTTCGTTAATACCTTCGTATTCAATGGCAACCTTATTATTGTCGCCCTCTTTTTTGGCTTTGCTTAGAATACGGACAACCTTTGCCCTGCAGTTTAGCCACTGCGTTTCTGCAAGCTCAATTTCTATCTCTATATCTTGTTTTTCTTCAATATCTGCTGGAGTCAAAAACAGAGCTCCCCCTGCACTTATATCCAGAGTTATTCCTTTCTTTATTTCAGCATCGCCTTCCTCTGATAAAACTTTAAAATTAATAGGCAAAGCAATCTCCAGCCGTACGTAAGTCCTTTTCTGTGGAACCTGAATAAAATTTTTGGGTTTATTTATTATTAATAAGGGTATGCGTTCTTTGCTACGGCCAACGACATTGCTAAAAAAAGCGAAGCTGCTGTTTTTATGCTTGACTATCACCTTTATTTCCTGTCCAAGTCTGAGTGGAAAAAAGGCTGCCTTACGCATAGGCATGGAAATATGCAGATGATCTCTTTCTATTCCCTCAACACGACTGGGAAGATGTTCAATGCCTGAATCAAATTCAATCTCAATTTCAACTAACTGGTTTAGCCTTATATCTTTGGCTTTCATTATTTATCACTAACCCCCAAATATTATTTAAGAAAACCAGCAAATTTGTCCAAAAAACCCTTAATCCCTCCGCTTTTATTGGCAGCAGCAGAGTTCATAATATCGTTATTCCCCAGTAGTTTGCCAGTGATATATTTGATGTTTCTGGCCGCCTGATTTCTGGGGTATATTTGAACAAAGGCCTGCTGACGTCTAACACCTTCTCCAATCAAGGGTTCATTAATGATATGTCCCAGTATTGTGATATCCTGCCCCAGGAATTTTTCACAAACCAGCCTGAATTTCTCAGCAACCATTATTCCTTCAGCATTGCTGGATACCCTGTTTACCACCAAATACAGGTTTCCTCCATAGGAATTGCTGGTAATACTTTTCACTATGCTGTAGGCATCAGTAATAGAAGTTGGCTCAGGGGTACTTATTACCAGCACATCATCAGCAGCAAGCAAAAATGCAGTTACATTCTTGGATATTCCAGCTCCTGTATCAATTATCAAATAATCATAACTTCTATCCAGCTTTTTCATTTCCATCAATAATTTATTCAGTTCATCTTCCTTTAAATTGGCCAGATCGCTTATTCCTGAACCGCCTGGAATAATATCCAGACCCCCGGGTCCTTGAATTATAATATCCCTGATTTTTTTTGTTTCTTTAATTACATGGAAAAGATTATATTTGGGGGTCAGGCCAAGCATAACATCCAGATTGGCCAGCCCCATATCGGCATCCATAAGAACAACCTTCTGGCCCTGTTCGCAAAGGTTCAGTGCAAGGTTGATAGCCAGGGTACTTTTTCCTACACCGCCTTTGCCGCTGCTTATAACCACAACCCGGCTTCTTCCCTGGCCTTCTTTTATCTCGCTTTCTATTTGCCTTTTTACATTTTGAGCCATTTGTCTCAGCTTATCAGCTTGATCTCTCATCATGCTTCATCCCTTCTCAGAAGCATTTTTGCCAGATACAGGGGGTCGGGTATCTCGATATCATCCGGGACGTTTTGCCCTGTAGTCAAATAGGCAATTGGTTTTTCGACCTCATATACAGTGTTTAATATTTGCCCATAACTGGAGGTTTCATCCAGTTTGGTAAAGATAATTTTATCAATGCCTATGCTGTTAAACTTACAGTAAATGTTTTTTATATCGTTGCTATCGGTAGTCACACTTAAGACCAGAATTATTTCATGCGGTTTGCCGATTTCAATAAACTCCCTTAACTCCTCCATATGTTCATCGTGATAAGGACTGCGTCCTGCAGTATCAACAAATATCAGATCCTTATCCCCATATTGTTTAATCGCCTCTTCCAGATCAAAAGTATTGAAAACAACACTAATAGGAATATCGATAATTTCTGCATAAGTCCTTAACTGTTCAGCTGCTGACACTCTATAGGTATCCAGGGTTATCACTGCTACTTCTTTACCCTCGGTAAAAGCCAGATTTGCTGCAAGTTTAGCTATGGTAGTAGTCTTACCTACTCCAGTGGGTCCGACCATAAACACCAGTTTGCCTTTTTCTCCATTGCTTATGCTGATAGGTTTTGCCTCGGAAAAATATTCCTGCAAGGTGTGCAAACATACATCCTTAGCCCAGTTTTCATCATTGGATTTATCACTGGGAAGCCTTGCTTCCACACTGTTGACAATCTTCAAAGCCAATTCTTTTTCTACCTTATTATTAATGAGAATTTCGTAGAAAATCTGTACATTTTCCGACATTCCTTTGATAAATTCCACTTCATACATCTTGAGTTTGACATCAGTCATTATTTGCTTCATTCTCTGCAGTTCATCCAAGAGTTCTTTTTCGCGTTTGTCACTATTCGCAACAGCGGCTAATTCTAATTCAACAGGCTTGCTCTTGCTCGTCACAGAATTGCTGAATGGGAACACCGGATTTCTTCTCGCCTTGTCACTGCTGACTTTCAAGCTATCGTCAACTGCCACTGTAATTTCTACCTGCGGACGAGAAAAGAAACTGAGCAGTCCGCCTTTTCTCACCTGCCCTGTATGCAGAATAATAGCATCACGCCCCATCTCCTCTTTAGCCTGCTTCATCGCAGTTTTAAAATCCCTGGCAATAAATTTTTTGATTATCATAGTGACACCATCCCTATAACTTCAACATTTACTTCGGAATCAATCTCATTATAAGAGAGTACAAGAAGATTGGGGATAAAACGATTGATTAATCGTTTGAAATATAATCTCAGTACAGGAGCACACAATACAATAGGGGTTATCCCCTTATTGCTTAAATCTTGATAATATAAGGATAATTTGTCAATAACTTTTTGTGCAATATCCGGATCCAGAGCCAAGTATGAGCCAAAATCACTTTGTTGTATTGAATCACGAAGCATTTCTTCCAGAGATGGATCCAGGGTTATTACCGTTAATTTACCATTGTCATTCAGATATTGTTTGCTTATTTGTCTTTTTAAGGCCTGTCGTACATATTCAGTAAGAACATCGGTATCTCTGCTGATTTTTGCAAAGTCCGCCAGAGTTTCCATGATTGTCAGCATATCTCTTATAGGAACCTGTTCCTTTAAAAGATTAGAAAGGACTTTTTGAATATCTCCCAGGCTCATTAAATCGGGAATTAATTCATCAACCACCGCAGGGTTGCTTTCTTTTATAAACTCGACCGTATTTTGGATTTCCTGTCGTCCCAGGAGTTCAGATGCATGGGATTTTACTACAGATGTAAGATGCGTAGCCAGAACCGATGGCGGATCTACTACTGTATATCCTTTTAATTCTGCATTATCTTTGTCTGCGGTATCTATCCAGCGTGCGGGAAGGTTAAAGGCCGGTTCAATAGTATCAATTCCAGCCAGTTCTGCATCGTTTTCAATATCCGGCCCTATAGCCAGGTAATTATCCAGCATCAACTCCCCTGAAGCAATCTCCGTTCCTTTGATTTTGACTACATAGGCATTGGGTTTTAACTGCATATTATCCCGGATGCGAATAGGCGGCACAATAAAACCAAGTTCAACTGCACACTGCCTCCTTATCATTACTATCCTGTCGAGAAGATCGCCTCCTTGTTCAGCATCAACCAGAGGAATCAGGCCATATCCCAGTTCCATTTCCATTTTTTCCACCTGCAGAAGTTCCACTACATTTTCTGCTTTCTTGATTTCTTCAGCCTCCTGGATTTCCTCTTCATCACTGTCTTCAACTTCGTCTATTGTTGAAGTCTTAAAAGCAAAAGAAAGAAATCCAAACAATATGGCCAGTGAATACATGGGCAATCTGGGTAAGCCAACTGTTCCCAGAGCCAGCAATATAACAGCTGCTATCCCAAGCGCTTTGGGATAATTAAAAAGCTGTGACCCGATTTCTTTTCCCAGGCTGTATTTGGAGGCGCTCCTGGTGACAACTATCCCGGTTGCTGTAGATATAAGCAAAGCCGGGATCTGCGTAACCAGCCCGTCACCGACAGTTAAGAGCGTATATGTCTGGGTTGCATCGCCCAAACTCATCCCCTTCTGGGCCATACCAATGACAAAGCCGCCGACAATATTTATTATGGTAATCACTATTCCTGCAATTGCATCACCTTTTACAAATTTGCTGGCCCCATCCATGGCGCCGTAGAAGTCTGCTTCTCTCTGGATTTTTTCTCTGCGATTACGGGCTGCATCCTCGTTAATAAGTCCAGCATTAAGATCTGCGTCAATAGCCATCTGTTTTCCCGGCATAGCATCGAGGGTGAAACGCGCCGCCACCTCTGATACTCGCTCTGCCCCTTTGGTTATTACAATAAATTGTATAACGATAAGAATTAGAAATATTACCAGGCCAACAACTGTGTTGCCTCCAACCACAAACAAACCGAAAGCCTCGATTACATCCCCTGCATAGCCATTCAGCAGAATAAGCCTGGTTGATGAAACATTCAGTGAAAGTCTGAAAAGGGTCATAACCAGAAGTAAAGAAGGAAAAACTGAAAACTCCAGGGGTTCGCGATTAAACATGGAAACCATCAAAATAATCAGGGCAAAGCTTATATTAAATGTTAACAAAATATCCAGTAAAACAGGATTCATTGGAATAATCATCATAATGACTATGCTGACTACCACAACCGCTATTAATATGTCACTGTACTCAAAAAGCCGACCAAATATTGCTGGTCTTTCTTCCATTTCAAGTCCTCCCGCTATTTGCCTGGGGATAATATCTCAAGTTTTTGGATAGTATTATTGTTTGAGGATTTCGCAATAATTAGTTTTTCCTATTTCCTATTATTGGCCCAGTACTGTAGTATTTTCATCCTGAGGCAAAGCCGGATGGTCTTATTCCCTCAGGGGGCTACCCCCTCCCGGGACTATTGATGTAAGCTGATGCTTACGCTTAAAGGTGCCGATCTTTGCTTTGCTCACGATTAAGATTCTTCACTACCGCTCAGATAGATCTTTTAATATATGCAAAACTCTCGTTATAAAAATGGTTTTTATAAGAGTATTTTTTTCTGTTTATAAACAAAAGCCAGTACCTCAGCGACTGCTTGATACAGTTCCTCCGGAACCAGATCTCCAATATCAGTAGCATAAAACAGAGTACGTGCCAGGAATGGATTCTCAACCACTACTACATCATTAGCCAGAGCAATTTCCTTGATTTTCAATGCGACAAAATCCTGCCCCCGTGCAACAACAACCGGAGCTTCCACACGATCGGCCTCATATTTCAAAGCTACCGCAAAATGAGTTGGATTGGTAATAACCACATCGGCATCCGGAACCTCGGACATCATTCTCTTCATCGCTGCTTGTCGCTGTATCTGCCTTTGACGCGACTTAACCTGAGGATCACCTTCAGTCTGTTTATATTCTTGTTTTATATCATATTTGCTCATCTTTAATGATTTTTCATGTTCATACCATTGATATATGTAATCCACTATACCAATAATTATAAAAACTGCTCCTACCTTCAATGCCATTTCAAAGACAATCTCGCTTAATATTTTAAGAGTTATTCCCAGTTCCATGTCCACAAAACGGGGAAAAACATAATAATGCTTTTTCAGGACGGTATAGACCACAAAAGCCGTTACGATAACCTTAAGCAAGGATTTGCTCAGTTCAACCAGAGCCCTTTTGGAAAAAGTTTTCTTGAAACCCTCTACCGGATTCAGTCTTTCAGGCTTTGGAGTAAGCGGATCAGTACTGAATACGAAGCCCACCTGAATATAGCCTATAAGCAGAGCAGCTACATAAGTAGCAAGAAATATCGGGAAAACCATCTTGCCCATGAGTATAACTACTTCCACCAGCAAGCTGTAAATATACTCATTGGAGAATTCATGGAGACTCCGGTCCAGAATATACAGGGAGGTAAACTTTTGCATAGTACTGACCATATAGGGAAAGGTAACAAATACAACAACAGAACCAGCAATAAGTACAACCGCAGAATTCAGATCGGTACTCTTGAAAACCTGTCCCTTTTTTCGAGCCTCTTCACGCTTACGCGGAGTAGCCTTTTCTGTCTTCTCTCCAGTTTCGTCATCGGCAAATAACTGAAGATTTATTATAAAAAGTTTTATTTTATCATCCATAGATACTATAACCCCATAGCGATTAGTATTCTATCCAGATAGGCAAAAAAACGCATAAACAGAACACTATAAACCCACAAATACACCGGGAGCAATAAGAGCAAAGCAAACAAGCCTACGAGTATTTTCAAGGGCAAACCAACAATAAAAACATTCATCTGAGGAACTGTTCTGGCAATAAAGCCCATAGCGATATCCGTAATCAGGACAGTAACCAATATGGGCGCAGCTATTTTTACCGCAATAATAAACATATAGACAGTGATTTCAAAGAGCAGGTTAAAAAAATCCTGACTCAGCTTAACACCCAGCACCGGTACAATTTTGTAACTCTGGGCGATGGCCTGTAAAAGATAATAATGCCCGTCCATAGCCAGATACATTAATAATGCCATGGTTTGGGTCAGGTTACCCATAAGCGGAATCTGAGTGCCTGTTTGGGGATCAACCACATTCACTATGGCAAAGCCCATGGCCATATCCATTACCTGCCCTGCCAGTTGAATAGCTGCCAACACTACATATACAACAAAGCCCATGGTGTAACCAACAAAGACCTCTACCAGCAGTGCAGCAATATAATAAGGCACAGTGGCTGGCTCAATCATATAATTAACCGGCACAAAATAGGCCATGACAGCTGAAAGCAACACAATCACCAGTGCTTTGATTCTTAAGGGCATTTGCCGGCTGCTGAATATTGGTGCACTAATAAACAAGCCTGACAATCTGGCAAATATCAGCAGAAAACTGTCAAGAGCAAAAGTTATTGGCATTGCTGATTACCCCTCTATAGTGCCAGCATCTGTGGAATAGAAGCAAAAATATCATAGGTAAAAGTTGTAATAATGTCTAACATCCATGGCCCAAATACAATCACAACCAAAAACACAACAACTATCTTGGGAACGAAAACCAGTGTCATTTCTTGAATCTGGGTAGTAGCCTGCAGAATACTAATCAGCAAACCAGTAATCAGGGCTGCTCCCAGAATAGGTGCTGAAACCATCAGAACTGTCCATACTGCTTGATTGGCAACTCCAAGTATAATATCTTCGTACACAGTTTCTACTCCCCCCCCCCTGCTTTACTTCGTAAGGAATTTTTAATTGGTTAATTGTTAATTTTGAATTAAGGTAAGCAAGTATAACTCAGGATACTATCACATTAGCTTTGATAATATAAAGGAAACTCAGTTTCCTCACCAAAATTCAACATTAATAATTCAAAATTTAAAATTATTAAAGCTAATGAAAGCTTAATATCAATGATTGTATGAGCAGGTTCCAGCCATCTACCAGAACAAACAATAAAATTTTAAATGGCAAGGAAATCATCATGGGAGGCAACATCATCATCCCCATTGACATTAAGGCACTGGCTACCACCATATCAATAACCAGGAAAGGAACAAAAATAACAAAACCTATCTGAAAAGCCGTTTTCAGTTCACTGATTACAAACGAAGGTATAAGGACATAATTGGGTATATCATCGAAATTATGCGGCCTTTCCACTTCTGCCATCTTAACAAAAAGGGCCAAATCCTTTTCCCTGGTCTGTTTGAACATAAAATTACGCATAGGTTCCATAGCCTGTTCAAAGGCTTCTTCCTGAACGATTTCTCCTTCCAGATAAGGCTGTATAGCATTGGCATTAACTTGCTGAAAGGTTGGGGCCATGACAAAAAATGTAAGAAATAAAGCCAAACCTATTAATAATTGGTTTGGCGGCATCTGCTGGGTTGCCAGAGAAGTCCTGATAAAGGCCAGGACCACAATGATACGGGTAAAAGAAGTAAGTAAAATAAGTATCGCCGGAGCCAGGGTCAGGACTGTCAGTAATATCACCAGTTGCAGGACTGTTGACAAATCCCCTGCATCTGGAGTATCTGATCCGCCTATCTGAAGATTAATATCAGGTATCTGCAACGGTTCGGCCAAAACCGGCTGGCTAAAAATAAGCAGAAATACAATAAGAAAAATTAATACACCCCAACAATGGAGAGATAATTTATGCTTGATCATCATCACCATTTCTTCTCCTGCCCGCTTTATTGTCTTCCATACTCTTATGTGAAATATCCTGTAATCTTTGCACCTGTTCTTCCATAATAAAGCGAAAATCCTTTCGCTCCGGTTTTGAGGGTTTCAATTTTTTCAATAAAAGAGAAATTTTGTCTCTCATCTCCTGCTTAGTTGAAGCATCTTTTTCCATTAGCAGCTCGTTTTGACTTATCTCCTCGAGCAAGCCACTATTGTCAACCTCAAAAAGAAAAGAAATATTATGGTCGGTGACTCCCAGGGCATATAATTTTTCACCAATTTCACATAAGACTATCCCCCGGTTTTGACCCAGGGCTACCTCGTCAACCACCTGCAACCATGTTCCCTGCATTTTCTTCCCCAGTTGCTTGCTGAAAACTTTTACGAGCGACCAGGTCGCACCCACAATAAGCCCTAATATCAGTACAAGCTTCAGCAGATCCAACCAGAGATTATGGCTCTCTTCCGGTTTTTGTTCCTGTTCATCCATAACCTTATTAAATTCTTCAAACTCGGCGGCCAAACTTGCCAAGGTAAAAACCTGCATCAATAATACTGCAATTAATACTATGAGCAGGCATTTTCTCCTCAAGGATGATATCATACTGTCACTTCCATCAATTATGATAATGCTTTGCTAACGGCCTCTATCACCCTTTCCGGCTGAAAAGGTTTTACAATAAAATCCTTGGCTCCTGCTTGTATAGCATCGATAACCATGGCCTGTTGTCCCATAGCACTGCACATAATAATACAGGCGGCCATATCAATGCTTTTTATTTCTTTTACCGCCGCAATCCCATCCATTTCCGGCATAGTAATATCCATGGTAACCAGATCAGGGGTAACCTCTTTGAACTTTTCCACCGCCTGTATACCATTTTCGGCTTCTCCTACCACTTCATAACCATTTTTACTAAGAATATCCTTCAGCATCATCCTCATAAAAGCAGCATCATCTACTATCAGAATCCTTTTTCCCATCATCAATCCCCCTAATGATTATTGTAGTCTGCTCATCCTGTCCATTGGACTAATAATTGCGGTAATTCTGATACCATAGTTTTCATCAATAACAACCACTTCGCCCCTGGCAATCAATTTACCGTTTACCAGCAAGTCAACGGGCTCACCGGCAAGTTTATCCAGTTGGATTATAGACCCTTGATGTAATTCCAGAATATCTTTTATGGTCTTGCGGGTCTTCCCCAGTTCCACAGTAACATCCAGGGGCACATCCATAATAAGGGAAATATTCTGCGGGGGATGTTCCAGTTCACTCTCCCGCAATGGGGTAAACTGTGCCGGTTGAACAGCAAATTGTTGATCTTTCCTGATATTTGAACTACTATCAGCATAAAGCTCTCTATTATTCATATCTTGAGACGATACAGGCTGCTGCTGCGGTTCCACCGGCTGGCTCATAAAAGGCGGCTGAACCGGAGTACTCGTTGGTGTACTGCTTGGAGGAACTTCTGCAGTCACAGGCTGTTCTTCAGTGATTTCACCTAAAAGCGTATTCATCATACTTTTTACCGCTTCATAAGGAATAATCTGCATTATTTCGCTGTCAACAAGGTTTTCTATCTCCATTTTAAACTTGATTTGAACCAGCATGTCTTCTGCACCCGGTACATCCAGGGCTTCTTTTCCCAAATCCACCATCTGCAGTTTTGGAGGAGCAATGTCGATACGTCTGTTAAACATCGAGGACAAACTGGTAGTAGCAGAACCCATCATCTGGTTCATGGCCTCTCCTACAGCACTCATTCCTAGCTCGCTGAGGCTTGCATCCTCGACTTTTCCTTCCCCTCCCATCATCAAATCAGCAATGACACTGGCATCTTCTTCCTTAATAATCAAAATATTTGTGCCGGATAAACCTTCTGTATAATCTACTTCAACAATCAGATAAGGCAAGGGATATTCACTTTGCAGCTCCTGAGCACTCGTTGTAGAGACATCAGGAGTAGTAATTGAAACTTTTTTGTTTAATAAAGTAGACAGGGTAGTTGCTGCAGTACCCATGCTTATATTGCCGACTTCTCCCATGGTGTCCTTCTCAGCACTGCTGATCTCAAGATCACTAACTGCAGATGACTGCTCTGAAAACTCCATGTCTGAAGAAGACGAATCATTTCCAGCTGATAATAAGGCATCTATTTCTTCCTGGGACAAGATTCCATCATTCATTCTCATTTCCCTCCTCTATCACCTGGGAAATCTGAATGGAAAATTTATTTCCAAAAATCCCCGGCTTGCCAATAAATTTGGTTCTGTGTCCAATAACCACCTCGAGTTCCTCATTAACATTCCTGTCCAGGGGAATTACATCACCTGAGGAAACCTCCAGAAGATCTTTTACCGTAATAACTGTTCTGCCCAAAATAGCTCTTACAGGAACATAAGTATTCTCCAATCGGGTTTTGATTGTATTTATATTATCAGCCGATTTCTCAGGGCTTGAAGATGAATAGTAATAATGAACACTGAGTTTGTCAAGGATAGGTTCAAGAAGCAAATATGGCATGCAAATATTAAACATTCCTATCACTTCACCCATCTGTGCTTCAAGCGATACTATCATCATTATCTCGGAAGGCGAAACCAGTTGAGTAAACTGTGGATTGGTCTCCACCCTGTCCAGTGAAGGATCTATTTCGATGATGCTCCCCCATGGTTCCTGGAGATAATCCAGCATGCGCTGAACAATTTTTTCAATAATGGTCTGTTCTATTTCAGTAAGCCCTCTTGTTTTAACCGGAGATAGGCCTGGCCCCCCCAATAGCCGGTCCAAAAAAGCAAAGCCCAGGTTGGGGTTGATTTCCAGAATAGCGCTGCCATCCAGTGGATAAAGAGAAAAAATATTTAAAATAGTGGGATTGGGTATGGATCTGATAAATTCCTCATAAGTCAATTGCTCCACTGAAAGCAGTTCCAATTGAACAGGTAAACGAAGCTGCGCGGACAGGTAAGTACCTAGAGTGCGAGCATAGTTTTCATATATAACCTGTAAGGTATGAATCTGGTCTTTGGAGAACTTATTGGGGCGACGAAAATCGTAGATTTTCACCTTGTTTTTAATCTCTTCTTCTCTTAACTCCTCTGCATTGACTGAACCATCGCTCAAAGCAGACAGAAGCGCATCTATTTCGTTCTGGGATAATACCTCACTCATTATAACCCCCCTTTTCAGGTTATAATTTCATCCATCTTACTGCATAACAAAACTAGTAAAATAAATGTTTTTTATAAGTCCTGAACCAATCTTTGCATTCAAGTCGTTTATTATCTCTGATTTTAAATTATTCCGGTTCCTTACATCCAGGTCAGCTACTGTTTTTGAAGATAACATTGTCAGGATTCCATCCCTGATCACTGGCATATAATGAGTAATAGCTTCCTGGGCTTCTTTGTTGTCTGCTGCCACTTCAAGGGTGACTTCGACTTTTAAATACCTGGTTCCTGCTACATCATTAATATTGGTCATGAACTCGCCTATCTCCACCAGGTTGCCGGTAAGCATCTGCTCTCCATTTTCCTCTTTGGGGATTAATGGTGCCATCAGACTCCTCATCAATAAATAAGAAGCACCCATAGCGACCAGGAATATCAAGATCCCTATCAATACTATTTTAAAATCAAAACCCCTTTTCTCTACCACTTCAGCATTATTCTCATCCGCCAAAACTTACCCCTCCTGTCAAAGCTATTTTTTTAATTTAATGTTGGCAGTTCTCTTGAACCGGATAATTTCATCCCGAATTTGCTGACTGCTTTCTTTCACCAGAAATTTTTTCCCGGTGGTAAGGGTTATAAGCGTATCCGGTGTTTCCTCAACGAATTCCAACAAATCTATATTTATCATTATTTTCTGACCATTTAAACGGGTAAGGTAGATCATTAACTCACCTCTGTATTAAGCTCTTCCAGGGGCTTCAGCCCCTGGAAAGAGTCCTAAACTATCTCTTGAGATTAACCAATTCCTGTATCATCTCATCAGATGTCGTAATAATACGTGAATTGGATTGAAATCCCCTCTGGGTTACTATCATATCAGTAAATTCCTCCGACAGGTCAACATTTGACATTTCCAGATTACTGGGAATTATCGTTCCCAGCCCATTGATACCTGGAGCACCTTTTTGCGGATCTCCCGAGTTATTGGATTTTATAAACAGGGTACTGCCTGTCTGCACCAGACCTCCGGAATTCTGGAACTTGGCCAGGGCTACCCTGCACAGAGATCTGGCTTCACCATTATCGAAAATACCCACTACGGTTCCGTCAGTAGTTACAGTATAGCTGGTCAAATCACCATAAGCATAGCCATCCTGTCTTTCAGCCCAGGCAGAAGATTCCGCATTATACTGGGTTAGTTTGGAAAAGTCAATATTAAAAGTTATGGCTTTGCGAAATACAACTGCAGGAGCACCATTATCATCATCAGCTGGAATAGTTATGTCATCAGACCATAATTCTCCGTCAGCATCCAGTACCCCCGCAGGGAACTGTCCATCAGGCCCAAAAGCCGGTAAGTCACCAGCACCAAACTGAATAAGTTCGGGTACACCCCCAGTATTAAGTATAATAGGGTTCCCGCTACCGTCCTTCCTTACATTACCTTCTGCATCATAATCATATACATACCAGTATGCTGTCCAGTCATCTTCTGCAGTCTTTCCCAGCATAATATTCACCGGGACTTTGGTTCCTTCAGTATCATAGACATCCTTGGTAAAAGACACTACATTTGTCCAGTTACTGATAATTTCTAGGTCAACAGCCGGGGGAGTAAAAACCTGCTCGGAACAATCAAGATTTCCGGAAAGATACATTTCAGTAGTTTCTTTTGGTTCAATATAAGCAAAGTCTTTTATGGAAACTGAGCGGATCTTGTCTACTCCTGTATCTATTACCCAATCTCCCGTATCTGGATCAGTCACCTTCTCTGTATTCCATCCCTGCACCAGATACCCATTGGAAGTACTTATCAGATTACCGTCTATATCAAATTCAAAAGCCCCTGCCCGGGAAAAATATTCCTCTTCTCCATTCTTTAATATGAAATAACCGTTGCCATTTATGGCCATATCAGTTAGTTTATTGGTCGAGGTGGTGGCTGTCGGGGTATGAATCTGGTCAATACTGCTCACACTCATTCCCAAACCGACACCCATGGCATTGGTCCCTCCCCTGATTCCTTCAACAGGACGGGAAGCACCTCTGATCTGCTGGTACAGAGTATCCTGAAAGACTACTCTGCTTTTTTTATACCCGTTGGTATTAACATTGGCAATATTATTACCGATAACATCCATTCTGGTCTGATGGTTTTTTAAACCTGAAACACCAGAATACATTGAACGCATCATATTCTGCATAACCTCCTTTATTTTTGATAAATACTTTTTTTAAATTCGAGCGCTTCATTCGTTCCGCACTCAGGGCTTCCTTCAGGAGGTCCAGCCCTAAATTAACACTGCACTGTCAATATTGGTAAAGACATTTTCTTTAATGCTATGTCCGTCTACGGCAGTAACCACAGTATTATTTTTGATACTGACCACCAGAGCCAGATCATCCATAAGAACCAGAGAATCTCTGGCACCTTTGGCCCGCGCCTTGCCTACCGCGTCTTCCAATCTGTCAAGCTTATCTGCGGTCAGGCGAATATTTCTTGCTTCCAACCTTTCCCGGGCATGCCTGGAAAACTTGAGGCCCTTGTTCAGGTTCTGTTCGAGTATCTTGCCAAAGCCCTCATTATCTCCCCGGAAAGGTTTCTGACTTTGAGTTCCCTTGGCGGGAATGGGAACTTGAACAGCCTGTTGCGGAAAAAATATTCTATTATTCATCCATATCACCTGTTCCTGAATTCAAAGAATTACTCATTTGTTCAAGTCTATAAAGAATATCCAGCAAGACCTGGTTTTGAAAATTATTTTGCTCGCCGATTCCAATCATTTTATTAATACTGATTTCCTGCCCGTCTACAACATAATATGGGGTTCCTTCCTTGATAATCACTGATTCTACCTGTCCTTTAACGACTTCTACGCTTTCCCCTTCTTCACCACTGATAGTTTTCATATAGCTTACTTCCCGGCCGATCATGTTTCCGGACTGCTGCAGCATCATACTGGGAACCAGATTATCAACTATATTGGCTGACAAGTCCTGAAAACCGGTATTGAGATTCTGCATTTGTTCAAGAGAACTGAAGCTGGCCATCTGGGCAATAAATTCCTTGTCATCCATTGGAGACATCGGGTCTTGATATTGTAGCTGGGTAATCAGTAATTCCAGAAAAGCATCCTTGCCAAGCATGTTATTGTCTTTCCCGGTATCAGTACTCTTGGAATTATCTTCCCCTGTAAGCCAGGGTACCGTTTGTGTAGGCAATCCGCTTATATCCAAATCATTCACCTCCTAAATCAGTAGATTCATGCTGCCATTTGCATCCAGGCCATAATCCTGTGGATAATAGAAGTTTTCTTCTTCCATTTCCAATTCATCAGTCTCTGCAGATAACTGGGCTTCTTCCCCGGAGTTATTATCCCTGCCGTGATAAAACCAGTTCCGGTTTTCCTGCCAGATTTCCTGTTGATTTCCTTCAGAGCCGTCAAACATCCCGCCATTATTCAGCTGGACACTTACTTCAGTTTTCTCTACCCTGATTCCCTGGGATTCCAGTGACTGCCTCAGGTTAGCCAGATTGCTTTCCAGTATCTGTTTGACCTGATGACTCTCAGTAATAAATCTGGCAGTAAGCACGCCTTCATCCATTACTACTTTAATGGTCATCTTGCCCAGGTATTCCGGTTTCAACTGAATTTTCATCTCTGACGAATTGAGCTTCAATAAGAGTTCCGCCTTTTTCACCAGCTGTTCTACAATTTCTTTGGCTTCCACCGGTGTTTTATTGGCATTCAGGATATTTGATTCCTGAACAATACTTTTGCTGGTACCGATTTCTGCTTTAGTTCCCAGAACAAAGAACTTACTACTGTCATTGGGCTTTTTGTCTGACTGCATTTCTTCATTCCTGGGCAAGTCTTTTTCCAATTTACTGGCAGATAATCGCTTGCTTTCAAACTCAATAAGCTTTTTCACGTCAGTGGAAGCTTTCTCTTGAGGAGCTTTTTCCTCTGCCTCCAAATTCAACAGGGTTTTGAGAACGGGTTGTTCTTTGCTTTCTTTCTTGTTGTGAAAGGAAACAGCCGGGTTCTTTCCCTGCTCATTAGCCAGTTCTGAAGCTTTATGCTTGGGCCCCTGCTCATCTTTTTCACTGAGCTTGCTGTCAGAATTTTTTGCAGAACCCGACAATCCCGTAAGCCATGAACTGCTGAAATCCTTTGGCTGTGATTCCTCTGCTTCAGGCTGTTGAGAACCCGGGTTCGTGTTCGCAGAGAGCTGTCCCAGTTCCCATGGAGCTTTAGTTTCTTCCGCCTGAAGGCTCTTGCCTGCATCTCCTTCTTCCCGCACATCATAAAACTGCCGGGATTGAGGAAAATCCCTTTTCCCTTCTGCAGCCTCTGGCAATTCAGAGGGCTCCTGCATTTTGCCTGTCAAGCCCACCTGTTCAGGCAACGTACTGGCCTGGTCTCCAGCACAGCTATTGGGGTCTGCAATTTTCTGGCTTCCATTGGGTTGTATAAATGCTACAGGCTCCATATTTTCCGATGCCTTTACAGCTTCTATTTTCTCACCTGAAGACTGCTGCTCATTATCAGCCGCCAATGCATTAGCAGCAGCTAATTTGGCTTCATTCATCAATTCTTCGGCTAATGGCAGCCGGGTCTCTTCATTTGCCTTCGCTCTGGCATCGGCTAAGTGTGAAACAGTGTCTCTGCCCGGCTCTACCGTAGAACCCTGGAGAACAATCATCTCTTCGTTCGTAGCAGCTCTGGCATCAGCTAACTGTAAAACAGTGTCTTTACCCGGCTCTGCTGCAGAATCTTGGAGAGCAAACTGCTCTTCATTCTGGAAATTTGTTTCCGGGATGCCTTCCGGCAACGGAAACTGGTCAAGGGGTTCCTGGAAAGCATTCGCGTTATCGCATTCAGGTTTTGATTCACAGCAATTCTGCCTTCCTCCTTGATCCCGGGTAAAACGCTGCAATTCACCCTGAAATTTGTTTTCCAGTTTTCCCGCTTTTTTGCTGGTACTGCTGGATCTTAAACTATGGGAGCCTTCGCAACACGCTGGCTTAACAGCCAGCATTTCCGCTCCTGTCAATATCTCACCTCCTTTGCCATAAATCTCCCCCTTTTCCTATATAAGGGGTGAGGGGTAAGGAGACTAACTACATTCTCACCTCACACCTCACACCTCAGCAGATTAAGGTGAAACAACCAGCATCTTTTTCGCTATATCAGCAGCTTGATCTTTTTCCATGTTTTGTAGAATCTCCGCTACCACGCTGTTTTCCATCTCATTTAATATACCAATAATGTCTTTGTCCTCCAGGCGTGATATTATATCAGCAGCATCTTTAACTTTCATCTCCGCAAAATAGGCGGCAATATCTTTATATGCCTGTTTCTGGTTATCCTGCTGTGTCTTTAAATTAATTATCTCCTGGTTGAGGCTGGCGACATCCTCTTTGAGTTTGTCATCACTGCGCTCGGTTTGAGCCAATTTCTTTTCCATCTCTGCCATTTCCGCCTGTAATGCTTGCATTTCCTCCTTCTTTTCAGCAATACTGATATTCAGTTTATCGTTTTCGTGTTTTGCCAGTTCATATTTATTGACCATTCTTTCATAGGTTCCTTTTAGTACTGTCTCCTCAGTCCCGGACAGCTTTTGCCCTATTACTGGAGTATCGAGTATTATCTGAGGACCCCTTAGTATCCCCATAAACAAGAAAAGCAGATATAGCATAATCAAAAAGAGGAGAGTCAATAATACTATTGATGAAATTTTTACAATTTTTAATGCTTTTTCCATGTTACAAAACCTCTATTTTCTCACAATTAACCCGGGTCTAAACTCAAATTTCAGGACGTAGCCAGTTTGTTCCTAAAATACCCATTTATGGCTATTTCATCGATTGATTTCTGTTCCTCCAACTGTAGTTCATGCAAGTATAAATGCCATTCCTTGTCCTTGAGTTTTTCCATAATTTGTTTTTCCCTGGCCCTATTCATTAATTCTGTTCTGGCCTCTTCCAATATTTCTTCGGCCTGTTTCAGTTTTTTCTTCATGGCTTTGGTACGATCTTTAAAGACAGACAAAAAATCCTTTTTTATCAAAATAGTCTGAAATGAGTTCTTTTCATTGTTTTGCTCTCTTATCGACTGTTGCAGTTCTTCAAGCCTTAATAGCATCTGTTCAAGTCTTTCTTCTATCTGACGGCACTCGCTCAGGCGTAATTGAACTTCCTCACGAGCTATTTGCTCCTGCCGGCAGGAAATATCCAGTTTGGTCTGTAATCTGAAATAAAAAGCCTTCAATAATCACACCCGCTTAATTTATTGAATTCTGAAGCGCAAGAAGAATATCTGCAAAAGCAGCCTCTTCATAAATACCCTGCCGGACAAAATCACGGCATTTGTCAATCAAAGCAACAGCTTCGTCTATACGGGAGTTGGCTCCCTTTTTATAGGCACCTATATCGATAAGATCCCGGGCTTCTTCATAAGTTGCCATTATACTCCTGAAGCGATTGGCATTATCCAGGTGTTCGCCTGATACCAGATCAATCATTACTCTGCTGATGCTTTGGGATACATCTATTGCCGGATAGATATTCAGGTTAGCCATTTGCCGGTTCAATGCAATATGCCCATCCAGTATTCCCCGGACAGCATCGGTAATCGGCTCGTTCATGTCGTCTCCTTCTACCAGAACGGCATACAATCCTGTGATAGTACCTTTTTCAGAGGTACCGGCTCTTTCCAGCAGTTTGGGAAGCAAAGCGAAAACAGAAGGTGTGTAGCCTCTGGTTGCTGGAGGTTCACCAATAGCAAGTCCTACTTCACGCTGTGCCAGAGCAAATCTGGTTAATGAATCCATGAGCAGCAAAACATCTTTTCCCTGATCTCTGAAATACTCAGCAATACTTGTCGCCACAAAGGCTCCTTTTAATCTCACCAGAGCTGGTTGATCTGATGTAGCCACTACCACTACAGACCTGGCAAGCCCTTCCTCCCCCAGATCGCGTTCCAGGAATTCTCTGACTTCCCGCCCCCTTTCTCCAATAAGGGCTATTACATTTATATCAGCTTCAGTATTTCTGGCTATCATTCCCAGCAGAGTACTTTTTCCTACTCCGCTTCCAGAAAGAATACCCATTCTTTGGCCCTTGCCCACGGTATTCAATCCATCTATGGCTTTAACCCCCAGGGGTAAAACCTCGCTTATTCTGGCTCTTTTCAGGGGATTGGGCGACTGATTCATTACAGGATAACTGCCCTCCAATTTAAGCCTCCCCCTGTCATCTATGGGCTCGCCGAGCCCGTTCAGTATCCTCCCCTTAAGCTCCATGCCTACATTAACTCTCAAACTGCTGCCGGTAGCCAGCAGTTCACTACCAGGTCCTATTCCCTCCAGATCTCCCAGGGGCATAAGGAGAACCCGGTTATTTTTAAAACCAGCCACTTCAGCTGGCACCAGTTGCCTGCTGGAATACTTGGTTTTGATATAGCATAATTCTCCCAGGCTGACCCTTGGACCGGTAGCTTCCAGGGTCAGTCCAATAGCCTGAGATATTCTGCCCTTTAGTTGAGAGGTCTGAGCTTTTTCCAGTGCTTCAATATATTTTTCTATATCAAGTACTGTCGGACTATTCATCCGCTGTCACTTCCTGAATGGCTTTATTGATGTTTTCCACCCGGGTTTCATATCGGGCATCTACTGAACCGGTTTCACTTTCCAGGACACAGCCACCGGTGCTTATTCTATTATCAGGCTTTAATTCAATATTAAGGTCGCTATTACCAATATCGGAAAACCTTTCAGTTTTCATTACCTCAAGTATTCTATCCATATCTCTCTGATTAACATATACTTTTATGTTTTCCGCACTATCAAGAAAACCCAGGGCTTCCCTGAGCACATTAATAATAACATTGGGATTGGTAATCAGTTCTCCGGCAATCACCTTTTTGGCTACAGCCATAGCCAGACGAACCATATCTGACTCGCTGGAGTTCATTATTTCCAATTTGGTCTGCCGGGCTTCTTCAATCATCTCTTTGCTCTGCTGTATGGCCAGCTGCCGGTCAGCCTCAATTTCCTCATTTGCCTTTTTAAGCCCATTCTCATAGCCTTCTTTAAATGCCTCTTGTTTTATTTCTTCAGCTTCCTGTTGAACCTGTAATTTCAGGTTCTCAGCTTCCTCTTGAGCGGAGAACAGGATGTTGCTGGCCTCTTCTTTAACTCTATCCAGCATCTGAGTGACCATCTGCTCGGTTTCACCTATTAATTTATCACTCTCAGCTTTCAGCCTCGCGAGTTCCTTTTTCTGATCTTCGATTTTATCAGCCTGAATAGTCTCCTGGCTGATTTTCTCCAGGTACTGCAGACTTTCAGTTTCAATTTCTTTTCCTATTTTATATAATTCAGAAATATCAATCACTCTGGGTCTGGCTACACGCAAGTTGGAACCTTTAATAATCCTAGACAACTACTTCATCCCCTCCGCCTCGAGCCACAACTATTTCCCCGGCATCTTCGAGACGTCTAATTATATTAACAATACGCTGTTGAGCTTCTTCAACATCCCGCAGTCTGACCGGTCCCATAAATTCAATGTCTTCTTTCAGCATTTCTGAAGCACGACTGGACATATTGAGAAATATCTTCTGTGAAACCTCATTGCTGGCACCTTTCAAAGCCAGTGCCAGGTCTTGTGATTCAACTTCTCTGAGGACTCTCTGTACCGAGCGGTCATCTATCACCACAATATCTTCAAATACGAACATCAACTTCTTGATCTCTTCTGCCAGCTCAGGATCCTGAACTTCCAGAGCTTCCATTATAGTTTTTTCTGTACTCCTGTCCACCCGGTTAATAATCTCTACAACGGCATTGATGCCTCCGGCTTCCGCAACCTCCTGCGGAGCAAGAGAAGAAAGCTTTCTTTCCAGTATCCTTTCCACCTCTTTTATTACCTCAGGTGATGTGGTATCCATAATAGCAATCCGCTTGGCCACCTCTGCCTGACGCTCTGGAGGCAGAGCAGACAATATCATTGAGGCCTTCTCCGGTTCCAGATAGGCCAATATCAAGGCAATGGTCTGCGGGTGTTCTGATTGAATGAAATTCAATATTTGCGTGGGTTCAATCTTACGAATAAAATCAAAAGGACGCACCTGTAAAGAGGCCGATATTCTGCCGATAATCTCAACGGTCTTTTCTGCCCCGTAAGCCTTTTCCAGTACTGTTCTCGCATATTCTATACCGCCCTGACCAATAAACTGCTTGGCCAGGCACATTTCAAAAAACTCCCGGAATATATCGTCAATTCTATCTGTAGATACTTCCCGGACATTAGCAATTTCCAGGGTTAATTGTTCAATTTCCTCTTCATTCATGTGCTGAAATAATCTTGCGGATTTTTCCGGTCCCATGAAAATAAGAAAATTAGCTGCCTTTTGTTTGCCGCTCATATCTTTTTTAGTAGCCACTTATACCACCTCTAATCCTCTAACAACCAGGCCTTGAGTACCTGAGCTGCGGTTTCCGGACTCTCTTCGATAATTTTATCGATTTCTTCTCTGACCCGGCGTCTTTCTTGTTCCTCAGGACTCAAACTGGTTTCAATCAAATCTGCCACATCCACATCCTCATGAGCAACGGCTTCCAGTTCAGCCTGTCTGGCCATTTCTTCTTCCAGTTCTCTCCGAGTCCGCTCTCTTCTTCTATACAACAAGAATGCCAGAACAATGATTATCAAGGCCAGCAATACTACTACCCAGGGTATATAAGGTGAGCTCAAGATCTTATCCATGGTACCCGGGATAACCGGTTCAGGCTCAGGCTCTGTATAGAAATCAATAAAGGCAACTGATACGTGATCTTCCAGGCGGACACTCTCATTATCGCGATTTTCTCTGAGGCCGCAGGCTGATGCAACAATATTCCGGATCTTGGTAATTTTCTCCTCTTCCGTATCACCCAGGTTAGCCTGCTGTGTACCTGCGTTATTAACAAATACGGCAACGGTAAGATAATCGTACTTAACATCACCCTGGGAAAAATCAGTAACCGTTTGGGTCTCATTAATTTCATAATTTCTGATAATATGGCTTTTGTCCCAGGTTGAAACAGCCCCCTCCTCATCTACTTCCAGATATTCCGGTATATTGGTATCAGTTCCCGGAACATTGGCCGGATTAATTGTTGTCTCGGTACCCGACTCTTTGCTTACATCTTCACTGCGCACAAAGGGACCGTCCGGATCATGAGTAAAACGGGTATCAACCTGTTCCCGGTTATTAAAATCCAGTTCCACATTAACCCGGACAACCGAATTGTTCTCTCCCAGGCTCTTATCCAGCATAGTCTGAATAGCTTCCTGCTTTTCTTTTTCATATTCATTTTTTAAAGCCATCTGCATCTTGATGGTATCAGTGACATTAGCATAAAGGGAAGACAGATCCTCTGATATCAAGTTCCCGTCCTGATCAATGATAACCACATTATCTGTCTCCAGCCTGTCAACACTGTTGGCTACCAGATTCAATATTCCATTGATCTCTTCCGGACTCAGTTTCTTTCCTTCAACAGTCCTTATCACAACTGATGCTTTGGGCAATTCTTCGTTCTCTGTAAACAAGGTGGGTTCAGCCAGGGCAAGGTTTACTTTGGCCGCCTTGACCTTATCAAGACTTTGAATGGTTCTGGCCAGTTCTCCCTGCAGAGCAGCCTGGTATTTAATCTGTTTATCAGTCTGGGTTTCCCCAAAACTTGATTCCTGGAATAATTCAAAACCAGCCTCTCCACGGGGAAGGTTTTCCCCGGCCAGTTTAAGACGTGTTGAATCCTTATATTCAGGTGGTACAAGGATGGTAGTCCCATTGTCAACCAATTTGTAATTAATTTTTTCCTCTTCCAGCCTGGCAACTACAGCAGATGCATCTTTGGCATCAAGCTCTGCGTATAAAACCTCATAAGGGTCTTTTTGACCAGTTGCAAACAAGAGGATAATTAAAGCCAGCAAGCCCAATAATACAAGTCCGGCAAATAGAACCTTCCGGTTTAAACTTTGTTTTCCCCAGTATTCTTTGACCTGCCCAGCCCACTGCTTCACTCTCTCCACAAAACTCTCCATCATCAAACTCCCTATAAGATTCTACATTTGAATCCGCATGATTTCCTGGTATGCCTCAACTATCTTGTCCCTGACCTCTATGGTCAGCTGTAAAGCCAGACTGGCCTTTTCATATGCTATCATGGTATTATGCAAATAATCCTCATCTCCCAGAGCAAGCATTTGAGCACTTTTTGTTGCTTCCTTCTGCAGTCCGTCTACTTCTTGCAAGGCATCTTTAAGATAGGAAAAAAAACTGCTTTCATAGCCATTGCCTTCACCATTGGTATTCAAGCCTTTTTTCTGTTCAATATCAACAGGAACAAAACCAGTCTTTTCCAAAAAAGAATCCAGCTTCATTTAATTCCTCCTCTATCTTCCAATATCCAGGGCTCTCATGGCCATGCTCTTACTTGCCTCAATCACTTTGGCATTGGCTTCATAGGCTCTGCTTGAAGATATCATATTAATCATCTCTTCCACTATATTAACATTGGGATAATTCACATATCCGTCTTCACCGGCATCCGGATGTGCTGGATCATACACTTTTCTAAACGGTGCCTCATCCTCTTGAAGTTCTTTAATCTCTTTCACCCTTACACCAGTGTAATGTGAAGCAGTTTTTCCTTCCAGCATAGTTCTGAATTTGCTCCTGCTGGTTTTAGGGTCTCTTGCTTCGAAAACTACAACCTGTCTCCTGTAAGGCCCTGTCCCGTTCTCCACCCTGGTGGTTTCAACATTAGCCATATTGTTGGCTATAGTGTCCATTCTTAACCGCTGAGCAGTCAAGCCAGAAGCACTCGTATCTATACTATCCAAATACCCCAAGCCGATTACCTCCTTCCTGTAATAGCCAGCCGCAGCAATTGGAATTCATTATTCATACTCTGTCCGAGTGAATCATAGTGTATTTTGTTTTTGCTCATCTTCGCCATTTCCACATCAATATCAACATTATTTTCGTCATTGCGAAAACTTAGATCATCCAATAATCTCACCTCTGGCTCAAAATTATCCAGGCTCCTGCCTTCGCCTATTTGAATATGCCTGGGGTGGGTCACCCTAAGTTTAGCATAAATTGTATTTTTTTCTAGGACTTTTTTCAAATTCTCTTCGAAAATTACCTCGCTTCTCTTAAATTTTGGTGTGTCGACATTGGCCATATTATCAGCAATAACATTATTTCTCAAAGTAGCCGCATCCATGGATTCATTAAGAATAAACTGGGTTTTTGAATCAAAAATTCTTTCCAGCAAATTATCACCCCTACAATTCTTTTTATGATTGTAAAAACCGAGGTTTT
>JAHDSE010000122.1 GCA_018432955.1 Syntrophomonadaceae bacterium | reverse complement strand
CAAAACCACAAGAACCGTCCCCCTGGTCCCCCACTGCCTTTACTATCAGTAAGACCGGACCACTGCTAAGCTTAAGCACACGAAGCTCCCCACTATGGTAACGAAACTTTTGCTAAAATTTTAATGCGCATAATCTGGCAAGTATGCAGCATGACAAATAAAATTGGAGGGGATATTAATGAAGTATCACACTGAATACCTGTGGTTTAATACCGAAAAAAGACGGGAATATATCCGCATTACTGATCGCGTGAGAGATGCCTTGAAAAAAAGCGGGATACAGGAAGGGATGATACTGGTCAGTGCTATGCACATCACAGCAGGAGTCTATGTCAATGACAATGAGAGCGGACTTATACAGGATATTGACCATATGCTGGAGTCTCTTGCCCCTTTCGGGCCTGACTATCTGCACCACAGGACAGGTGAGGATAATGGTGATGCCCATCTTAAAAGTATGCTGGTTCACCATCAGGTAATAGTTCCGGTCACCGGGGGAGATCTTGATCTTGGCCCCTGGCAGGAAATCTTTTATGCAGAATTTGATGGCAGAAGAAAGAAACGTGTCATTATTAAGGTAATGGGGGACTAGATTGTCTTTAGCTGTTTTCCATCAGGTCTTTCCTTAATACCTGGGCTCCTTTAAGATAAATATGTTTTATCTCCTTCTGTCTTTTGTCTGTATTTACATGAACAAGGACGCGAATACATCCAGGCAATGCTCCGGCCACCCCTATCTCCTGGAAACACAGCAAGGGCACTTTTTCCCAACCTATGGAACGGGCTGCCGCTGCCGGAAAGACAGATCTGATATCAGAGGTAACTGTAAACAAAGCACTGGCTACATCTTCGATATCAAAGGCGTTTTCCTTTTGTATTATTTCCAATAATTCCCGGGTGGCCTCCAATACCAATTCCGCTTCATCTCTTTCAACAGTAGTAGCTCCTCTGATTCCTCGCATCAGCATATAAGAACTAACCTCGCTTTCAAAACTTAAGCTACTGCTCTATGTCCCAGTCCAATAGCAACCTCATCCAGGTGCAGTAAACCAATACCCAGAAAAATAGCTACACTCACATGGTCTTTATGACGAGCAATGCCAATCTTTCCGCCAACATTCAATCCCAGGGCCTTGGGCATAATCTGCGATATGGCTTCCCTGGCAGCACCGGCAATCGCCCCCTCATCAGCATGGGTATCTTTTATGACCCCTTCTCTTTTGGCAGCTACTACCGAGCGTTCAACTATTTTACCCACTGAATTGATGAATTCGCCGCCATAATCAACAGCAACTGCTTTAACCCCCAACTCTTCAAATAGCTCTTTTTTCAATAAACCTTCCTCATGCCGGGAAGCGGTAATCGCCATCTTAAGAGCAGCAGTAGCCACTATTTTGCTACCAATTTCCATTCCTGTCCCCCCCTTTTTTCTCTGTTATTATTTTACTACAGTTTTGCCAAGCATTACTATACCATCATTAGCAATAAAGACCTGTTCTTTTTCCGGAAAAGCCAGATTATCTGATACTTTTCCGACCTTGACTTCTACAGGGAAATCGTAAAAAGTGGCATCTATTTCTACAACATCCCCAGCCATTAGCCTTAAATTCACTTCCCGATTTTCAAAAGCATCAACCTTTTCTCCATTTACAAGAATCATTGCCTCAGGAAGAGACGAATACTTTTCCAGGGATAATGACAGGGAAGCATAAGGAGAGTTTATACCTGTATCCAGACTCTCCTCTGCCGCAGTATTGTCTTTGCTGACCGGGTATTCCAGGACCTGTCCTTCCATTCTCTCACTCCAGCTCAGATAGAAACGCAATGAGTCCCTGGTCATCATACCCTGAACCAGAACCATTAACAGCACTCCCAGAACTATAAAACGGATAAGATATTTTTCGATCTTTTCAAGAAATTTTTTCAACAAACCATCTCCTCGGGCATTTCTTTCTCCTCTATCTTATGCCCTTAAAGATGAGATTATCCATAATAAGCAAGAAGGGGACAGGCAATATTCCATAGTTATCTTTCCACAAAATATAGCCTGCCCCCGTAATCCTTCACAGCTTACCATTCTCTCCTGGCATATTCAATCCCAGCCAGGAAGGCTTCCTTGTTCTTTTTTATTACTGCTTCCTTTTTTCCTTTAAATATCAGTTCAAAATGTTTTAGGGCATCTTCAACCCTCACCACAGCTGTTTTTTCCAGATAAGCCCCTAAAAGAATCATGTTGGCCCCCCGGGGATTGTTTAATTGCTCAGCAATCTCGTTTACCGGCATTTCCAGAACATTTAAATCCTCCCTGACCGGGGACCTGTCCACCATTGAAGAATTTACCACCAGGGTACCGTTGGGCTTGATTTTATCTTCAAATTTATCCAGAGAAGGTTTATTAAGTATGACGGCCATTTCTGGATTTTCAGTAAGCGGTGAACTTATCTCCTCATTGGATATGGTAACCAGACAATTGGCAGTACCTCCGCGCATCTCAGCACCATATGAAGGTACCCAGGCAACCTGTTTACCTGCTCCCATAGCTGCGTAAGTCAGAAACTGCCCCATAGACAATACTCCCTGTCCTCCAAAACCTGCAAATAGTACCTGTTTTTCTACTTCCATACCAGCTGTCCTCCCTTCGGTTATCT